>JABSOG010000824.1 GCA_013216025.1 Algicola sp.
GATGTCAATGTTACAGACGGCGCAGAACCTTTAAGTCACCAACAAAGTCGTCGCGCTTGCTTCAGTCTTGACGTCATCCTTCGTAACGATATTTAAGCCAGGAGCCACACTATGAAAACTTTCAACACAAAACCCGTAACCCTTGTTGTTGCCGCCGCTTTGGGCCTATTGACCAGCAGCGCTTCAATTGCCGCGACGCCTAGCGAAATCGCTCAGCCAGCACCTAAAACAACTCAAGCTATTGATGCCAATATCATCAATTTCAGTTTCGCCATTGCACAAGATCACCAGCTTGACTTGAACACTCAAGCAGTAACCACCGTGAGTGATGAATACTACTTCACCGTAAGTGGTCGTCAGTTAAATAAAGGCATTGATATTCACACCAGCCAAAAAGGGGCGTTAATCAAGATTTCACGTCAAAATGATCTAGGCAAAGCATTGGAAAATGAAGCCATGCAATTGCGTTCAGCCAGCCAACCAAAGAAAAATTTGGCCATTAATATCATTGGCGAAAATGACTTGAAAACCACGGGTATCTTTACTGCCTCTACAGCCATCAAACTGACTGACGAAGTAAAACCGGGCAAGCTAACACTGAGTTATGAGCGACCATTGGCGGCGAAAAACCTTTATGTTATCCACGTTAAAGAAAAAGGCACTGCCAATAAACTAGAAATTTCAACGGCTAAGCAACAATACCGCCAAGGTGAAAGCTTCTCTTTTGATGCCGCCATGTTAGCCAACAACGATACACTTGCACTGGATAACGTGACTGCCTTTATCATGTCGCCCTCAGGTAAGAAGTTCAATGCTTCGATTCGCCTTACAGACAGCGGCATTGCACAGATTTCGGCGTCAAAACAAGCACTTGAAGCGACTGCCATAGAAGCACCAATCAATGGTTTGTATGAGTTGCATGTCAATGCGATGACCAATGCCGGGGGGCAGCAAATTCACCGTACCGGAAAAATCGCCTTTGCATTGTCACCTGACACCGCTGATTTGAACAAATTGTCACTGATATTTGTCAACAAAAACAAGGCAACTGCCAGCATTGGCCTGACGGTCAAGACTGCTGGCCGTTTTGAAGTTAGAGGCACTTTGTACGGACACGATGCGCAGGGTAACCTGCAACCGCTGATGGAAACTCACAGTGCACAAAACTTCAGCGCCGGTAAGCAGGCCATTAATATCCAGTTTAACCAGCAGATCTTGGCCAAATCGACATTAAAAGCCCCCTATGTGCTGAAGAATGTACGATTGTTTGACCAGACTCGCATGAGTCGTTTGTAAATACTAACACCAAAACAACAAAAAAGGGGTCGCTCACTTGACCCCTTCACCCCTGCCCCCTTAAAACCGCATAGAACACCAAAGTTACGTCAGCACCCTTGTTTTTTTCTGGTACGATATACAGAGTTTATGTCTGGTTCTGTAAGGCTCAATATATGAAAATCAAATTTTGATTTCTTCAACAAAGTAACTTAATATTGAAATAAGTAGTAAAAAAATGGGGGATAAAATGCATTATTTAGTGAAAATAATAAGCCTTTTATTGATAAATGTATTCCCTGTAGCACTAGCTACCGATTATAACATCATGTCTGAAGAACTCCCTCCATGGAATTATACTGAAAACGGATCTCCCACAGGCGTAACCGTTGAAATAGTACGTGAAATTCTAAAAAAAATTAATCATCCAGATACAATCGCAATCTACCCATGGGCAAGAGCTTACCGAATGACCAAGTTCGGGGCGAATAACATACTCTTTACTATGGCAAGAACGCCCGAGCGTGAACCCCTTTTTAATTGGATCGGACCTATTGCAACTGAAAAAACCTATTTTTATAAGAATAAGAATACTAACTTACATTTAGAAAACTTATCGGATGCGGAAGATTCCGATGTTATTTTGGTCACCAGAGATTTCCCAGAACATAAGCTTTTATTGGCCAAAGGATTTAATAACTTATTTATTACCTTAAAAACCATCAATTCTTTCCAAATGTTAGCCCAACATAGAGCTGCTCTGGTAGTCTCTGGAGAGTTCACCACAAAGTATTTTATTAAAAAAAATCTAATTGATGGTGCATTAATAGAGCGAATGGATATTGAGTTACTAAAATCTGACTTATACATCGCATTTTCTAAAAACATTCCCTCAAATGAGATTATAAAATGGCAAAATGCACTCAATCAACTCAAAACGTCGGGTAAATATGATGAAATATTTAAAAAATATATGGGTGAAGCTGTAAACTGACGAAATTACATTGGATGTAACATCCAAACATTGGGTTCTCGATACACTGCAATATTTAAGTCCTTATCCACATCTACTGTACTTAAAGCGCCTGGTACCACGTACGATCCCGATTCAGGAAATTCCATATTAGTCCATTTTGACCAATGTGATAAATCACTTCGTACCGTCAAAGTGCACTCAGCAATATGGATAATTTCAGCCCCAAGTCTTTCATGTACCCGCAGCCAATGATCATAGAAATATCCATCTTCTCTACGCCTATTGGCGTAACTTGACATTGATTGCATGGGATATTGTGATTTACTGGTCGGTCGTACAGGGACCACCAATGATTTTATACCCAGCCCGTAAGCCAGTTTTTTCATTTCTTTTAGGACGATTGAGCTCAAACCAACCCCCTGAACCTTTGGATCGACCAAAGCCGCTATGGGGATTAATGTATTCGCTTGTGCTGAGCGTTTTTTAAGCGCTAAACCTTGCTGTAAGATGGACTCAATACTCTGGGGTAATCCATCCGGCTTTTGATTCCAAACAACAGGCACCGTAAACCCTACCGCTATAACGGTGTCATTTTGGGTTAACACAAGCGCATATTCACTCAAGATATCATATACTTGAACCCAGCTGACAGCATCACTATGTTGTGAAAATGTTGGCCACGACTGTTCATCTAAACGTGCCACTTGTTCGATAAGATCCGGCCGTTGGTTTAACGTAAAGACTTCATAATTCATGCTCCGAACTACCCCATCGATAACGCCGGCAATGACCCGGCCACTGTCACCTTTAAGCATCGAAAAGTGATCGCCATCAACCTCGCTATAATCGACTGTTTGCGCGGGTAACTTGTCAGCCAAATACGCTTTATATCGACGTTGCTCTAACGCATTGTCCTTAAAGGTATTGCCCTCTTGAAAGGTATGCTGCTTGGCTAAAATCAGGGTTGTGGGTATGCGTTTAGCCATGAGCGGTTGATATTGGCTAAACAAGTTTGCTTGATGTTGATATAACCGTTTCAAATAATCCGGTATATCCAGTCCATCTACACTTACAAGTGCTAAATCAACCGCTTGAGCAGACTGTTCAAAGTAGGTATCGAGCATCACCAATCTAACTTGATAGTCACTCGCCTTAAGATAGTTGGCCAGTGCCAATGCCAGTGTGCCACCGTACGAGTGCCCCACCAAGGTGAGGGTTTTATACGGCAAATCGGCGAGGCTATCGGCAAAAGCGATGACATTGTCTTCAATTGTATCGAAGTACTGCTCGCCGGCTATCAGTCCTCTATGACGGAAAATAGCGATGTCGACATCATCCTCAACATGACTTTGCTTTAACGTGTGCGCTATATCGGAAAAATCATTAGCCGTACCGGCAACACCCGGAATAAGAATGATCGCTTGTTTTGCAGCGTGACAATCGTTAACTTTTTGCCGCTTTTTCACCTTTTGTAACAGGGGTATATTACCCAGTCCTGCTTCAAGTGAATCGAGCAGCACCGCCTGTGCTTGTATTGTCGGCGCACTGAACAATAACGACAACTCAAGGACCTTGTCAAAACGAAGATGAATTAAAGACAACAGTTTGACTGACAACAGTGAATGACCACCGAGTTCAAAGAAGTTTGCAGCAGTGCTAATTGCTGTGGCTTCGACCTTCAGTACTTGCGCCCAGATATCGCCAAGCAGCTGTTCGGTCGCTGTTGCA
>JABSOG010000825.1 GCA_013216025.1 Algicola sp.
AGTCGTGTCGTAGTTGGCCTTGTGATAAGTATCATACGCCGCCTGACTCTCTACAGTTATGACACCACCAGTACCGACACCAGCGGTTACACCGATATTGGTGGTCTGAAATCTGGCATCGACATCTTCAAACAGTTTTTTGCCGTTGTCTCCGGCAGACAATTTGACTGACGTTGAAATTTGCAGCTTTAACTCTCCCTCATCACCCATATAATCATAGTTTTGGGTGGTCGGGTTAAAGACAAAAGGTTCAATACTTGATTGAAAACCAGAAAATATATAATCACCATTGGCATTTCTGGTGTTCATGCTGTCTAACACTTGTTTGCGGATACTATCCACTTCAAACCCCAAACCCACCCGATCGGCATCGGCCAATGAACCACTACCGGCTTGAATGGTTAATACTTTGAGCCTGTCCATCGCTATTTTAATCGCGGTTATAGCCACCTCTTCTGTATTAAGGTGATTGATCAAAATAGAACCATTGACTTCGTATTGTTTGGTTAATTCGATTCTTTCGTTGAGCCGCATCACCTGAGCGGTGGCGGCAGGATCGTCTGAGGGTTTCAACAATCGAGTCTGACTGACAATCTGATCCTGTGCCTTGAGCAGTCGCTCCTGGGTGTCGAGTATACTGTTGACCCCTTGATTGAATATTTGATTGGTTGACAATCTCATAACTATTTACCTCACAGCACTGAGCAGCGTTTCAAATGTCGCCTGTGCGACAGAAATAATTTTGGCGGCCGCTGAATATGCTTGTTGAAATCTCACTAAATTTGCAGCCTCTTCATCTAAGTTTACACCAGAAATCGACTCATGCCACGCACTTGATTGGTCCAGCAGGGCATCAAAGGCAACTTCGTTGGTCGATGCATTCGCTGTTTTCTCACCCACCTGGCTAACAATTCGAGCATAAGCTTCATGGAACGTTAATGTATTATCGGCCGCAGCGGTAGAAACTACATTTTTTCTCAGCAATTCGTCGCCTTGCAGCCCTGCAAGCTTTAATCCGTTTCTGTTATCGTTAAAGCCACTGGTATTGAACTTAATAGTGAAAACGTCATTGGTCGCAGGAGTACCGACAATGTTAAAGTTATATCCGTAAGTCGACACCGGTGCCCCAGCCGCAGTCATGATATTGTCATACTGGTTATTCGGGAATGCCCCCACAGGCGTTGTCGCCAAAGCAACACCCGCGGAGGGTAGTGGCAGTGGATTGACACTATGCAACTCAAATTGATTACCACCAATATACTTAACATATAGCGGATCGATATTGAGCGTATTGGCCGCCGTAAAATCCGATGTCGCCGGGTCAGTATCGGTCACAACACCTTCGGATATTATCGCACCACCAACATTAGTTAAATTACCTTCAGTTCTGATCGGTGACGCCAACGCAATATCTTCAGGACGATGCGACAACAAAAGCACCTCACTGGAGGCATTGGCTGTGGGTTTGAGTAAAAATTTGTCACCCGCGACAAGTCCGGCACCAAAGGTAATTTCAAGTCCAAACAGAGTGTTGCCCGGTGCGTTAGCCGAATTATATGTCGCAGGGAAGGGTCCAGGTAATGTTTTTATGGCTAAAGGGTCTGTCATCAAATTACCCTCATCATCAATCGCCGTCATGGTAATGGCTGCGCCGTTGTACTCAAACAAAAAGTTATTGGAAGACAATTCGCTACCTTTGCCCGGCTCCAATCTGGCAGTAATCGAACTGGTGCCAGTATTAGCTGCGTATGCCGATGCCCCTATCGCTTGTGGTAAAGCAAACAGGTCGCTGCCCAATTGTCCATCAGCATCCATACCCAATCTGTTTTGTTGATTAAAGGCATCGGCCAATGACAGCGCAATTTGACCCAAGCGGTTTTGAGTGGGCTCCAATACATCTTTGCGAAAGCTCAACAACCCGCCAATTTTTCCACCCACTTTGCTGGCTTCAACCGGCACGGTGAGCGTACTGTTGGTACTTAAACTCAATCTCAAATCTTTGCGTTGAGGGTCTGGATCGCCACTCATGGCCAGTAAATTGAAATCGCCTTCCTTTAATATCAATGATTGACCGGTATTGAGAAAAACCAGTTTTTCTCCATTGGCACCATCAAGGGTATTTATTTCAATCAATTCTGACAATTTGCGTAACGATTCATCCCGTTCGCTCAGTAATGCGTTGGGGTTTTGATTGGCATTGGCCAGTCCTATGCTATTAATGTTTCTGTTCAGTTTGGCAATGTTCTGGATAAGATTGTTGGTTTCGTTGGCAAAGATATCCAGTTGTTCGTTAATGGTAGTGCCTTGATCAAGCACTAATCCGTTCAAGGTTTGAAAGGTACCCAACAACTCTTCTGCTTCACTGATCACCAATTGTCTGGCGGCTATAGAGGAAGGGTCATCTGAAGCACTTTGCAGACGCTGAAAAAAACCATCCATTGAGGTGGCGATACTGTTAGAAGTACCAGCAAACAAGGTATCGACCCTTGTCGCTTCATTGACAAACTGTTCATAAAAACTGTGATTGGCAGTATCTCTGCGCACTTGTCGCTGGGCAAATTCACTGACCACCCGCTCAACGTCCTGACGACCAATACCACCGTATTGGGAAGCCCCCAGTTCAACACGCTCCCGGACAAAACCGGGGGTATTGACGTTGGCAATATTGTGACCTGTGGTTTGCAGCAACAGGTTACTGGCTTGGATCCCGGAGGTTCCTATCGACAACATATCAGCCATGAGTTCCTCCTATACAGTTTGTGGGTTGTAGGTTGTGTTAATAGCTATAGCCATTGTCAGTTTACTCTTTAACATCAGCAAAGTAATCGCTGTTGAGTATATCAACAATTTTCTTGGCGTATTCGGGGTCGGTGGCATAACCCGCCGATTGCAATGATTCAAAATACTTAGCCGGGTTGTCGGCATTTTCCAGTGCTTTGGCATAACGCTTATCAGATGACAGAAAATTGGCGTAGTCTTTCACGCTGTCCTCAAATGAATGATAAGCACGAAAGAAGGCATTTTCTTTTTTGGCCACACCGTCTTTAAATTCCAACGTTTGTACATTGGTTTTTTCGCCTTCCCAGCGGGCATCAGCTTTAATACCAAACAAGTTAAAACTGCTTGAACCATCTTTTTTGTTGATCACTTTTTGTCCCCAGCCGGTTTCAAGCGCGGCTTGTGCCACTACCATCACGGGTTGTAACGGGGTACCTGCCAACGCTTTTTTGGCGGCTGGCAACAAAGACTTGATAAAGCTGATCGGATCATCAAACAAACTGGTTTTTTGTTCTTTGGTTGTTTCAGCGGCTTTCTGAGCTTCTTTGTTTAATTGCGGCGCTTTGTCGGTGTCGTCTGGTGTGTTGATAGTGCTGGCACTGTGAATCCGGCCCAATCCATTCAATTGGGCATCCGGTCTTAGTGCGGCTGCGGGTCTGAAGTTAGGGTTAGTACCACTGAGCTGTTCAATGATCACTTCAGCCAATCCCATACCGCCATTTGCGGCCATATTACTGACCATTTGTTTGTCATGCATGTCACGATAAAACTTGGAGGACTCACTGTTAAAGGGGCTGTCTGACTCCAAAACCTCACTGGCTTTGCGCATACTGGTCATCAACATCTGGGTAAAGATCGCTTCAAATTGTTTGGCTGCGGCTTTTAATGCCTCTGGATCATTGGGTTTTGCCGAGCGCAGCTTATCCAATTGAGAGATATCATAATAGCTGCTGTTCTGGCCCTGCTTAGCAGTTTGAACCTGGGCTTGAGCAAAATTATCCATGATGTTTATCCTCGGTCTTTTTGACACTTTTAGTGCATAAAACAGTCTATATACTGTCTATGCACGCTCTATGCCATAAAAGATAAGATCAAAAGCGTCCACACGGAGGAAACACAGAGTCACGGTGTCCACACGCTCTGAGCGGATCATCAAGCTTTTTTTAACCCTAATTTAGTTTTTCTTGATTTCGCAATGCC
>JABSOG010000826.1 GCA_013216025.1 Algicola sp.
CCACCCAAATAAACCCTCGGGTGTCTTGAGCCAGCGCAGTGACAAGACCATCTGGGATTTGCTCGGGTGTGCTAACGGTTTCAAAGTGCAGTTCGCCTAAGTCGAAAATATCGCCAGCGTTTGCCACGCGGGCAAACATGCCGATGACAAGACAGGTAATAAACAGTAAAGTTTTGCCTTGATGGTAACCCGTCACCATCAAGGCAGTACCGCCTCGCGATTTTTCTTGACCCGCAGTGCCAACACCACAGCCGACAACGTCAGTACAAACAGTGCCAAAATCAATGCTTGATGTTCTTTCCAGTAGGGATCACAAGTGAACACCAGCAGCACAAATACCGCAGCCACCGCACCTAAGACCATAAAGGTCCAGCTTTTGAATAGGGCTCTGAGCTGATACACCCATATTGAGGCAATCGCCCCTAGCAACACCACACAAACCAATAAAAACAGCACCACTCTCAACAGCCACCGATTAGGGCACAAGGTATTACACACTTGAACCGCGATGTTCATTATCGGCTGTAACAGATCATCGGTGTGCGATGATGTGATTGCAAAGTAAGTGTTGTCGAGACTTTGCTGCGCCTGCGCGGTTAAAGGCAATGTCCAATAGGCTGCGCCCAAAAAGCTCCAACTGGTGTACTCCAGGGTTTCAGTCAAGTCTTGCTGATCATCGGCATCATTGATGGTTGTCAGCATCGGCACGGTTTTTGAATATAGTTTATCAGCACTGGTTATATACTGCTTTTTACCGAGCAAATTGCGTAGTTTTTTCATCATTACCACGGTGTCATTATCTTGTGGTTCAGTCGTTTTTGTTGACGCTGTTTCTGGCGCCGTGTTGTCCGTTTTGCCCGTAGCATTAGTAACGGTCGCTTCTAGGTCTTCAAATACCATAATGAACAGGTCTACATAAGGCTCTATGGCAATGAGGTTTTCCATGGTGTAAAAGCCGCTGCCTTTACCCTCATTGGCCAGCAACTGTGCTACCGGTACCATCAAGTTGAGAAAATATCGGTTACTTGAGGTATTAATCACCTGCCCTACACCACTTGCTTCGCCCTGCAATTGGCTTTTGAGTAATCTGATAAACGTTTTGAATTCATCTTGCTTTTTGATGTCGGTCATTTGTTGCAAGTCAAAATTGAGTGTCACCCCATCGGCCATGGTGCGGGTGGGGCTCATACCAAAACTCAAGGCGGGTTTAAGCACGTTAACCGGGTATTCTAATAGCGGTGTTTTTATCGCGCGGTCAATTTGTTCTATCAACAATTCGCCATAATCATAATTGTCTGGATGGGCTTTTTTCGATAGGGCTGCACGGCGGTTAGAGATCACCAAATCGACTTTAACCCGATGGCTGTGGGCAGTATCGACAAACTGTGAATAGGGCCGTTCTGCACGCCAATTAAGCGGCGTTTGTAAGTGGTTGTTGCCACTGATGTCGGGTTTTAAGGTCGCCGAAAAATAACCAATGCGGGTCAGTTTGCTAAAGTCGATGATCCCGCTTTGCTCTGGGGTAAACCAATAAGGTGAAAAGCCGTAAAATACACTGGCATGTCCAGTCTCTGGAATGAAATTTTCTGCGCAACCACAATCTGGACTCGCCTGCCATTCGAGCACCGGGATGTTTTGTTGTGAGGCATATCCACGCTTTTCTGCGGTATGAATGATTAACGCTTGCGCCATTTCACCAAGCTGCTCAAGACCGGCCATTTTCAATGCAACGTCCACCAAATATTGTTGGGCAAACACCAGATTTTCGATTTTTTGCAGCACAGCCAGCTGAGTCTCACTGAGAATGGCGATATTCAATCGTTGACTCATGGCTTTAAAAGAAGCTTCGGTGATGAGATAAACCACCTCGGCTGATTTGTCTTTTGTAGCAGCTACACTCTGCTTTTTTATCAGTTGAATCAGGTTGCCTTCGTAGTTGTCAGTCAGCTGTTTAAGCAACGGCCTAACATCATTGTACAGCGCCATTTCGTTGGTATATTGCTTGCCCACCAAAGCATCAAGTTCGGTCAGGGTTTCATTCCAACGAGCAAAATCGGCTAAGTCGTCGCTGGTCAGTTGGTAATATATTGGAAATAGCGGCAGTTTTTCGTGCACCTCAACCGGGATTATCACCTCAACCATAGTGCGCAAATAATACCGGTCTAACAGGTTATGTAACTCACTCACCAGACCATAACAGCCCGGGTTGTTGCCACAACCTATATATAGCACTGACTGGGTCTGAAGCCATTCAATAAAGTCTGTACTGACCAGCGTTTGACGCCAATCAGGGTAGCTTTGGCTTAAACCGGCAATGATGGTCAACGAGTTAATCATCACAGTGGAAAACGGCGGCGTTGTGGCTTGGGTATCCAAGTCAAATTCAAAACAAAACCAGGCCAACCATTTTTCGGTGACACTACCAAAAAAACCATCACCCAGATTGTTGCCCGGTAATTTGGCATCCCGTTGAAAGTCCAGGTTGTCTTGGTAAATAATGCCAAGATTGTTTTGCGCCCAATGAGCCAAAACCCGGTCTTTAGCAAAAGCGTTGCTTTCTATGTTGGTCAATATAGCAGCGCACTGTTTGTATTGGGTGTTTTGTTTAAAATCCGTTTGGTCTGCAAACGAAAAAGAACACCACCCCCATAAAATAAACATAATAATTTGAATAGATCGCAACATGGCTAAAGAGTTCTCCCTTCTTTACGCAGTTCTTTGCCAACGCCCTTGCGCAAGTCTTGATAACTGATGGTATCGCTGTCAGCCTCAATCGCACAAATGGCCGCATAGCGCACCACGTTGGTAATTGCCCCTCCCGACAGCTCGTATTTCTCTGCGATGTCACTTAAATCTTGACCACTAGCCAGTTCGCAATGGCCATTGAGTATGCTTTGCCACAGCAGTAACCGCTGCTGTGCATCTGGCATCGGAAAGTAAATTAAAGATTGAAAACGCCGCGAGAATGCTTCGTCGATATTGGCCCGCAAGTTAGTGGCCAAAATTACAATACCGGGAAAGTCTTCGATGCGCTGTAACAGATAAGCCACTTGCTGGTTGGCATGGCGATCGTTGGCACTGCTGCCTTGCGAGCGGGTGCCAAACAGCGCATCGGCTTCGTCAAAAAACAATATCCAACGTTTGCTTTGGGCCTGATCAAACAGGTTGGCGAGGTTTTTTTCGGTCTCGCCGATGTATTTCGAGACCATAGATGATAGGTCGATACGATAAACATCTAACCCCAATTGATCGCCAATCAGGGTCGCAGTCAGGGTTTTTCCGGTGCCCGGTGGACCATAAAATAGGCTGCGATAACCGGGTTTTAGGGTTTTTTGCAAACCCCATTTTTGTAAAATGGTATCTGAATGCTGTATCCAGGTGCTGATTTTGTTCACCTCTGCCATCACTTCATTGGCCAGCACTAAGTCTTGCCAACCCAACGCAGAGGTGATCAATTTGGCGGGAAAAGTGCTGGAATAATCGATTTTTTCGGTGATGCCCGTGGTAAAACGGTTTAAAAATTCGCTACTAATGCCAAGACCGGCGCTAAAAAACGGTTCATTCTGACTTTGACCAGAGCTCTGATGCGCTAGGTTCAAGATCCCCGCCCGGGTTAATACATGAGCGTCTTCAAACACTGCGGTCAGCTCAAAACGCTTGGCCATATCATTGCCCGCGATAATAAAAGCAGCGGTTTCGCAGGTGGGCATAAACCCGCCGTGACTTTGGCCGGTAGTGCCGCCAAATTCGGTGTAGGGCCTATCAAAGTTGCCATTGCGAATAAACAAGGTATCGAGCATTTGCGGCCTGACATGAGGAATCATCGCCAGCATCAATATCAGTCTTTCGTCAAAACCCAGTTGATGTTGCTTGAGGGTATCGGCGTAAAGAGAGGCATCATCCTTGATGTCTGGCGCCGTAATTTGATAAATGTCAACCCGTTCGGTGGGTTGTTCAAAATACAATTTGATGCGCA
>JABSOG010000827.1 GCA_013216025.1 Algicola sp.
CGCAGGTCGGTGATCGAATCGCCAGCAATACTGGTAAGAAGTTGTTGCACTTGTTCCCAGGTAGGCCCAAATGGTAAGCCCTCTTGTGCATATAATGGCGGTGCTTCAATTGCTGCGGCGATGTCACTGCACAAACCTCTCGCATGTGCGTAACGGAAAAAGCTACGCAAGGCACCCGCCAATGTACGCAGTGATCTTCGGCTCCAACCGTGGCGGCCCTGATGAGCAAGGTAATTATCAACATCATTAATTGATATTGCATTAAGCGAATTTATCGAACTGCTGATAGACGATAAAAATGTCAATATTTGATCATTACGAAATGTGATTGTTGCAGCAGACAGCCCGCGTTCATCACGCATAAATTCAGCGAAATCCTCAACATGATTCGAAAAAACGCTTGGCTTATGCGGTGATTCCTCGAAATTCCCAAGGAATCGTAACCAAGCGATGGCAGTACAAATGAATAGTAATCGTGAGCTTTTTGACTCTCTTACTGGTTCTTTGCGCTGATAAAAACGAATACGGTGATCAACAGCAAATTCAACCTCTTTACGTGTGATCCGACCTGACTGGCCAAGATCGATGCTCTGTGAAAAAACCAGCAGTACCCAGGCGATTTTCTGCAGTGATGAACGAGGATAACCCTGCGCTTTACAATATGACAGATAGCTGGCTCTGGATTCGCGGAAGGGAGCGCTGTAATGACGCGCTAAAGTATGTGGTCGTGTAAATAAAGTATCAAACATGGTTTGTTCTCCTATTAGGTGAGAACCACCAGTATCTGCCCATTTATTATGTTGCGCGCAGCCCAGTTGCCATCAATAGAAAACTGGCTTTCAAAGCCTGCCAGTACATAATTCCCGGCGCTACATAATCTTTGGGCTTAAGTGGTCTGGCGGGGATGATGGCGACGTTATAATGGGCCGCCAGTTGTTGGTAGGTTGGATTTAGGTCAGGGTCGTATTTGCAGGCTCTGGTGGTACCGGATCGTAAGTTATCGGGGACCACAATGTCAGGCACCGCCCCAAAGAATTCAAAGGCGCGGACGTGGCTCATCACCCAGTCTTCAAGCTGTTGTGACAATGTCGCCTCAGCGAACGTGTAGTTGCTGCCGCCCATCACGGCCACAAAGACTTGGGCACCTCTGAACTCGCCGGTGTCGGGATTAACGATGGGCATTGTGGGGCCGCAATAATCGACAAACAACTTCTCCCCTAACAGGTGAGTTTGACGCATGGAAGGCTGTTGGCGAGAGAGCCATTCCTTATAGATACGGCACAGTTGAGGATAGCTATAGTGGTTATCAGGATTTCGTTCGAGGTACTCCTGCCAGAGCAGTTGCTTGGTTACGCCTTTTTGCTTCAACTGCCGGTAAAAGTCAGGCCAATTAGGCAACGGTATGGCCGTTCTTGGCGTTATCTTGGTTTGCAAAAAGTGATTGCTTAACTGGATGTCATCCCATTGAGATGGCAACGGCCAGGTCTCTATCCCCATCAATTTGGCACGGTTGACGTAGCTTGAAACAGTCCCCGGCGAGATGGACAAACTGGTGGCAATCTTGCGGTGAGATAACCGTTTTTCGTATTTTAACCGTAATATATCTTTAAGCTTGCGCATTGAAATAGGCTCTGCTGGCATCGTGTGCTCCTGAATGAAAACGGAGCGACATTATGCGGGTTTTAACAAAGCAAAATGACGAAATGAGATGTGACTATTTGTACTCGATTTAACTAAATAGAGTGATCAGCATCAATGAGAATCACTGATCAGCTTGAGTGAGAATGAGTGATCAGCTTCGATGAGAACAGGTGATCAACATCTATGAGAATATGCACAGGGCAAGTGGCATCACAAGAAAAGTGCTCAATGCACGGTTGACACTTTATCGGGCCTATAAATTACCGGAACATATAGGTAATGTAGAACCCATAATTTAAATATTTTGCTCCGTTGAAGTTATTTGACCTCCCGACATTGATAGCTCGCTTATTTTTTGTGCCAGAACAGTATTGGAAATTGATGCTTTTGGTGTCTAATGGTTAACCTTTGGTGCTTGTAGTTGTACTAGGCGAGTCGTCTGCGTTATATTTTTCTCATTAAATATGAGGAGAACATCAATGAACTTCGTTAAATTAAACAGTGCAAAACAGCTATTAACCGCCACACTTTTACTTTGCAGTAGTGGCAGCTTTGCGGCTGCCTTGCTGACCCCGGCAAATTCAAACTTGCCCGCATTGGCAATAAAAGAACATCATGTCGAAGTGGTTATTGCAGATGGTTATGCCATTACCAGCATCAAACAAATATTTCATAATCCAAATACCACCGACTTGGAAGCAAACTATTCCTTTGAAATTCCTGAAAATGCAGTGGTTGGAGAGTTCACCTATTGGATTGATGGTCAACCAGTCACCGGTGAAGTGATTGAAAAGGCAAAGGCCAGGACGATATATGAAGAAGAAAAGCAAGCGGGTAGAGAAACAGCGATAGCAGCGCAGGATAGTTATAAAACCTTTGATATCTCAGTATATCCGGTTCGTGCCAAACAAGATGTTAAAACCAGACTCACCTATATTCAGCCTGCTCATGTTGATACGGGTATCGGCCGTTATGTTTACCCGCTTGAAGACGGTGGCGTCGATGAACAAAAACACTCTTTTTGGCACCATGACGATGCAGTCACCGAAAAATTCAGTTTTAATCTGCTATTCAGGTCGTCTTATCCGATTGATTCTTTGCGTTTACCCAAACACCCACAAGCCCAAATTAGCCAAATTTCAGATAAACAATGGTCTGTAAAAATGGCCAATAATGTGGCTGACATGGCTGAAGAAGGACTCACCACTAATGCAAAACTAGCGATAGCTCATCGGCTTGATCAAGATATCGTTGTTTATTGGCGGCATGCACAGGGTTTGCCGGGATCGGTTGATTTAGTCACCTATAAACCACACGGCAGTGACGAAGGCACATTTATGATGACTATCACCCCTGGGGAAGACTTGGCAAAAATCACCGAGGGCCGCGACTGGAACTTTGTACTGGATTATTCAGGCTCCATGAAGTCAAAGTATCACAGCCTTATTGAAGGTGTTCGCAAAGGGTTGCACAAACTCAAGTCTAATGACCGATTTCGCATTATTTTATTTAACTCCAGTGCGGTCGAATTAACCCAGGGTTATGTTGCTGCAACCGATGAAAACGTGACGAAATACATCACCGCGATGGAATCATACCAACCAAATATGGGCACTAATCTTTATGCAGGTCTAAAGCTTGGTATTCAATCGCTTGACGCAGACCGCAGTAGTGCCGTTATTCTGATCACAGATGGTGTGGCAAACGTTGGCCTGACAGAAAAAAAAGCGTTCATTAAGCTTTTACAAAAACAAGATACCCGCTTATTTACCTTTATTATGGGTAATAACGCCAATCGGCCTTTGTTGCAAGAAATGGCCAAGGTGTCTAATGGGTTTTCGATGAACGTTTCCAACAGCGATGACATTTTTGGCAAATTAATGGAAGCGACATCAAAGTTAACCCACGAGGCACTGCACGATGTTAAGGTTAAATTCTCCGGGGTAAAAGTTGCAGACCTCTCAACAGAAAAAGTGGGTAGTCTTTACAGGGGACAACAGCTCATCATCTTCGGCCATTATTGGGGTGCAGGTGAAGCCCATATCACCATTGACGGTAAAGTTTCTGGCACCAACAAAAGCTATTCTAGCCGTTTTGACTTTCCCCAAGAAAGTGTACTTTACCCTGAACTTGAGCGACTGTGGGCTTATGCAACCATAGAAAACCTGCAAAACCAACTGGATTATTACGGCCAAGATGCGGATATTGAGCAGGCAATCACCGACTTGGCCATAGATAAAGGGTTAGTGACAGCGTACACCTCAATGATTGTCTTAAGAGAAGAAGAGTATGCCAATCGAGGTATAAACCGACGCAACGCCAAACGA
>JABSOG010000828.1 GCA_013216025.1 Algicola sp.
GAGACTGTGACCACATCTAAAATTTAAAAATGAATTAAGTCCGTTCTTACAATATTCTGAAGCTCCCTTATCTTACGGCCGATAAAGTAGACGAATAGACATAGATTGTCAATAAACCAATCAAAACAATTAAGTCGGGAGGGCAAAAAAAACAACCGACAGCAGGGCATTTTTCGTCCCATCACAACCAACTTATCAATTTCCAACCTGCTGTTTTATCGAGGCTTCTAGGAATGCTTTGAATCCTATTAAATATTCTGGGTCTGCTCACTCGATGTCAAATAAAAAGTGAAAAACACCAGACGATTACCAATATAATGGTGGCATATATTTCAACTCATGTGACCTGTTCACTTCATTGTTTATGCTGTGTTGGTGCTAATGGGATATCAATTTAACAAAACGAATGGGCAGCAGACCAAGACCCAGCCTTCAGAGAAGTCTTCTACCGCGAGATTTTTGCTCAGGAGCAAAAGCAAGGGGCTAGGTTGGCGAAGGTGGGTTGAGGGTTTGGTTGCCAACAGTAACAACACCCCTCAAGCCTATGATCAATTTCGATTGGTCAATACTCAAATCGAGGGGTTTCTTATTCTTGGGTGTTCGTATGCAACATGAACCGCATTGCTAATACTTCTGCGTCTTTTCCTTTAAATCTGCCAAGTGCTTATTAACGCAAGGGGTGATTTGTATTCGGTTATTGTTTGCGATATTTAAACTACGTAAAAGGTCCATATGTTTTTTGGATATACTTTCCCTTATTGCGATATGCTTTGCAAACGACTTCTGCACCGCACTAGGGGCTTGGGGTATATCTATGCCAGCTTCTGCTCTGGCTTGTTGTATACTATTGGTGAGTTTTTTAAGGCTGTTTTCAATTTTCTTTTCTGAGTTGGCCAGTACAAGTTCAAGCGGAAATTTGGTTTTAAATGGCTCAACTGAGGTTAGCGCAATGAATGTCCCCAGACTACCTTCGTTATAATGTTCTAATCCCCAGTATGCATAGGCTAAAGCCTCTATTACATGATCAGCGGCTGCTTGTCTGCCATCAGCGCGCTCAAAACTCATTTCAGCTGCAACGATGGAATTGAAAATCAATTCTTGCAGCGCATAATAAGAGGCACCTTGCACTAAAAGTTGCTTTGCCACTTCATCTTTGACCTTCATATTGGCTTGCGGATGTTGAACGAACGTGACCATTGCCCATTTATCACCCTTAACAGCCAGTGACTCCAACTGTTCAAGCGGCAGTGCTTCATAAGATTCGATATAATTATTATTAGGGTACATCAATTCGTCAGCATGTGACATACTTGGAGAACTAAATCTGGCTTTACCTTGAAACTCATCCCAGTCCTGGAGTTGAGTTTGCGCAAAGTTATAGTCACTTTCGCTCAATTCGTCCTTTGCAATACACCAATCATCATCGTAATGCTTTTTGCCCGATTGTGGTTGAGATGCATTATTTGAAGCCCCCAAATACTCGTCTGTTTCAGCAGGTTTTTCAACTTTCATACTATGCTGGGTTCCTGCTGTAGCAGGCACTGCCAATTGTCGAGTTGATTCAACATTGGCACTTTGGGTATTCACTTGGGCCACTTTCGCGGGCTCGCATGAAGTACATTCCAGACCAAAATATTGGTAGCCAAGCACAGCCAAAGCGCAAACACCTGCACAGGATATAAACCAGATTTTTTTTGAGTTTTTCATATAATGCACCATCACTACCTTGATTTATGGACAAGCGTTCATTTGCAGTTTTTCAAACACTATACAAACATCTAGCGCATTCCTATTTTTAATCCCACTACGTTTTTCACATTGAGCATATTCATCAGTAGATCTTGACCCACTAATGACGGGAGTTGATACAGTGCCGGTATTCGTACTCAAGCCGTCACAACCGTCAATGTCTATCAAATGATCGGCGCTTGCTGCAGCGTTGCAGACTGCCAAAGTGTAAGCGACCTTCCCGTGACATATCTCGCGCGTCGTTTTAGGTGGCGGTGGAGGCGGAGGTGGAGGTGTACCACCACCATCATTGCCATTGTCTGGATCACCAGTTGGATGCTCTCCACTTACACCACCACTACCACCACCACCAGTATCATTAGTGCCAGTCGTTCCACCACAAGCATTGTCATTTGTTTCGATACATGGAGGGATAATAATAACGTCGGCGTATGCACTGCTGGCGCCCCAGTTTAGAGTTGTTATGGTGTTGCCAGGATTCGTAGTGGGCGTAACTTGCCCCATCATTAATGCGACAACCAATGCTGCTTTTGGTACTGTTTTTATTTTCATTTTTTTCCTACGTAAAGACGCATGTACCCATTTGTAATAAATTAGGCGGAAATGTTAGTAGTAATTTAATGAATTGTCAAATTTTACTTTAAATTAACAATGAAATATTCAAATTTTCATCAACATACGTTTTTAGTAGGAAGAAAGGTGGATTGTTTCACGGGCTGCGAGGTTAATCAACAACGACATGGGCTTTATCTCCTGCCAATAACTCAACACTCATCACAGTATTATCGCTGGCGACCAACAAGCAGTTAGTGGTAGGTTCTATGCCATATCGCCTGTCGTCCATAAAGCCACTGCAACACTCACCTCAACACCAAATCGAACCAATTACGCTATGACCCAATCCAATATACTGTTACATTTCATTATCCTGCTTTGGTAGGGGGCAACAAGACGGATGGTCATGAGAATATTTAGTGCTTTGTTTTTAATCCTTTTATTGAACTGTAACAGCAGTTTTGGCTGCGAATTGGTGATCCGTTTCGTTCAATACCCGCCTTTGTCTTATCTCGATGAAAACAACCAATGGCAGGGTATGGATATTGAAATCGTGCAAGAACTGCTTAAGCGGGTTGATTGTTCTTACAAGTTAACTTCTCTTACTTGGGTTCGTGCGATTGACTCACTCAAAAAAGGCAATATAGATTTAATGTCGAATGTCTCAAAACTCCCCAAGCGCAAGGCATTCGCTTATTTCATCGGCCCGACACGCAATGAGCAGATTGTGTTGGTTTCACTAAAATCAGCGCCCATCACTATAAAAAACTTGCGTGAATTCAACACTTTGGGCAAACCGATTGCCATTCAGCGTGGTGCCTATTATGGCGATACATTTGCCGACATATTGGCAAAAACCCCCAATCCAAAAGCGCATTACCTCACCATTCCGAACAACGCGGTAAAATTATCGTTGATGCTCAGGTCGCGGATCAGCGGTTTCATTGAAGAGAAGGTCAACGTAGTCCACAAACTAAAGACCACCCCGGAATTTAACAAACTCTCCTTACATTTTGAGACGCTTCACAACAATCCGGTGTATTTTGCATTAAGCCGAAATTCAATCACACCGGCGTTATTTGCCAAGATGGAAAAGGCCTTTGCCACCATGCAACAAGACGGGACTCTTGCGACCATCCAGGCCAAATATTAATCGTTTATGTGAACAACAAACTCACTGACCAACTCGGTCAATTTGGCCTGATCGTAGCTATCTTCATGCCCAGCCCCTTCTATACGAGTGAGTTGCACCGGTTGCAAACAGCCCTGATAACTGGTGGTGCTTGCCTCATGAGCATTTGCGGTGAGGGTAAAAGTGTCGCTAACTTCAACATTTTCGGCGCAGCCGTTACGCGTGGCAAAATAGGCAGTGGTTTCTTCGGCACCTTGTATACCATCAGAACGACCACCATAAGGCACATCGACATCTCCAGTACCATGAATATGATGCACTGCCACTGGGTCGACGGTGGTGCACTGGGCAAAAGCGCCGCGTAGTTGGCCAGATATCGCCACTATACCTTGGAGTTTTTGCGGTATTTCGCACGCCAACTGATAAGCCATGTACGAACCGGCAGAATAACCAATCACAATCACTTTGCTGGTATCTATTTGATTATCAATCGCCAGTTGGTCAATCAATGTCGAAACAAAAGCACTG
>JABSOG010000082.1 GCA_013216025.1 Algicola sp.
CTGATGCATATAGCGTGGGTTTTGACTCGGCCAATTTTGGCTGACAGGGGTTCTAACACTAGCGCAGGCAATACTGCCGATACGGCGCTTAATACCAAAAAGCTAATTGAGATAATTTTGCCCAGTTCGTCGCCTTCTAGACCGGGCATTTTGTCTTGCAGGTAAGCGAAGATGAACACGAACATGGTTTGTATGCCAATCCAACTGAACGAGTGCGCGGCGAGGATTTTTTTGAATCCGACCATGCCTGCTTGTTGCTTCGACAAACCTTGTTCGCTGGCACCGAGAGTTTTGATTAACAATGCCAAAGTGATAAGGGCCGCGATGATTTCAGCCCAATAATGATCGGTTTTAACGCCCGACAGTTGCAGGCCCATGGCGTAGATGTCGTAAAGAATGAAACCCCATAATGGTTGGATGATCATCATAACTTTGCCAAAGCCAAACTTTTCTTGAGGCGCTTTAACTGTCACAGCTTCGTTGATTAAACTTTTGGGTTCTTTGATAAAAAATGGGGGAATGATAGACATAAACAACACCAAACCAACCGAGAAATAAATCAGCGTCATATTGCCAAACCAGGCACCAATGGCATAAGCCAATACGCCAAATGAGCCTGAAATTGTTTGCATCCAAGTGTAACCTTGGGTGCGTTTTTCGCCTTGCGGGGTGACATCGGCAATGATGGCGCGGGTTGGGTTGAAGCTGACGTTAATCGATAAATCGAGTGTCAAGGCAATGGCAATTGCCACGCCAAGCAGGCCGTCGATACCCATTGAGGCCGAAATAATGCCTATATTGGGCAGGGCCAGCAACATCATGCTGGCGAGTACGCCGCCGATGAGAATAAACGGTTTACGGCGGCCATTCCAAAACCACACATTGTCGCTGATGATGCCAACGATGACTTGGCCGAGAATACCGGCGATTGGGCCTGCCGCCCATACCAGGCCGACTTCGTGAATGTTGAGGCCGTATTTAGTGGTTAATATCCAGCTCAGCGCGGATATTTGCACCGACAGGGCAAACCCCATGGCGGTGGCGGGCAAGCTCAGCAGCATATAGAACGGCTTGCTCA
Source organism: Algicola sp. (assembly GCA_013216025.1). Lineage (GTDB taxonomy): Bacteria > Pseudomonadota > Gammaproteobacteria > Enterobacterales > Alteromonadaceae > JABSOG01. Next base: position 1,079 of record JABSOG010000082.1, read on the forward strand.
GGTTTTTTTGCATGGTTAACATTTGGTTGGTCTCTTGTTTTGCCGGGATTTTGGTTGAAACCAAACGTTTGATTGAAATGGCTACGCCATTTATCGCGGCGGGACGCCGCTCCTACCAATTAATCCCATAGATTTGATTATTGTACCGGAGTTAATTCGGCGGCTTGTTCTGCGGTGTCATCATTCACCCGCAATACCAACAATCCGGCGATGATCATTGAAACACCACCGATGACCAGCGCATATATCGGCTGACCGTCGAATAAGGTTTTGACCAAAAAGCCCAATATGCTGGCGGCTAGAATTTGCGGAATGACGATAAAGAAGTTGAAGATGCCCATAAACACGCCCATTTTGGTGGCGGGTAGGCTGTTTGACAACATCGCGTAAGGCAGCGATAGAATCGACGCCCAAGCAAAACCGACACCGACCATCGACAGCAATAACCAGTCAGGGTCGGTGATGAAGAGGAACGAAATCAAGCCCAATCCACCCAAACACAGGTTGATTAAGTGGGCGACTTTCAGATTGGTTGCTTTAACTAACTGCGGAATAACAATGGCGGCCAGTGCGGCGAAACCGTTGTAGGCGGCGAATAATATGCCGACCCAGTTGGCGCCATCGTTGAACGCTTCGGTGCTGGCATCGGTCGAGCCAAAATGCACACCAGCCACGGTTGAAGTGGTGTAAATCCACATGGCGAACAGCGCGAACCATGAGAAAAACTGCACTACAGCCAGTTGTTTCATAGTTTGTGGCATGTGAAATAAGTCGGTGACGATTTGGCAAAAGCCGTTGTCCATCTTGTTACTAGCTTGCATTTGGGCGGTGATGAACTGGATAACAGCAAAAGCTACGAAACCAATAGAAAGTATATAAAGTTGTTTATCAAGGCTTTGTAGGTAAACCACTGTGGTGATCACAACCCCCACCAGCAGCCAAACCAAGCCACCTTTGTTGTATTGGGCGGCGGTTCGGGTGGCATTCGCACGCTCTGCGCTTTTGGCTTTGTTCTCAAAGGCTTCGAAGGCGGCTAATTGCTCTGGCGTGTATTCTTTGGTTGAATAGACAGTCCACATCACGGCTAAAAACAGCACGACACCACCAAAATAAAAGGCATATTTTACGGTGTCGGGGATTTGTCCTGGTGCGGCGGTATTGCTGATATCCATCCAGTTGGCGAATATCCAAGGCAGTGCCGAGGCAACAACAGAACCGATACCGATGAAGAAGCTTTGCATGGCAAAACCGGTAGGGCGTTGCTTCTCGGGTAGCATGTCGCCCACAAAAGCACGGAAAGGTTCCATCGAAATATTAATAGATGCATCCATTATCCACAGCATTCCCGCTGCTATCCACAATGTAGGGGAATTTGGCATAACGAAAATGGCCAACATCGACAAGATAGCGCCCCACAAAAAGAAGGGGCGACGACGACCGAAAGAGTTCCAGGTATTATCACTTAGGTAACCGATGATGGGCTGAACGATTAATCCAGTGACCGGCGCGGCAATCCACAAGATGGGAATGTCATCGATGTCGGCGCCCAGAGTTTGAAAAATACGGCTGACGTTGGCATTTTGCAGGGCAAAACCAAATTGGATCCCCAAAAAACCAAAACACATATTCCAAATTTGCCAGAAATTAAGTTGGGGTTTTGGCACTGCCGTTTTTATGGGCGTCGTTATGGGCGTGATGGCCATGAATACCTGCTGCATTATAATGGTTGTTATTTATGCAAAGTTTACCTTGTGCATGCAGCCAGTCCAACATGAATACGTATTCAATAAAATCAAAGATCAAGGGGTCAGACACGTTGAAAAGACAATATTACTATAATAATCAACGCATTAAAATCAAGGGGCCAGACCACTACATGGACGTAGTTTGTTAGAACAACAACAGGAGCTATTGTCGATGCAGTAATTTTTCATTTTATCCAGGACCCAAATAATTCACAGATTGCAATTTCGTTTATAAATTTCACTCGATATCGTGCGCTCTCTGGCCCCTTGGTTTTAATTTATTGATATTTAAGATTATTTAAGGGTTTCAACGTCTCTGGCCCCTTGATTCTCTACGTTGGCACAACAGGTTCAAACTCAATCTCGCACAACTCTTTGATAATATTAGTTTTACCAATCTCTTTCACCGCCTTTTTCAGCAGTTTTTTAAGCCCTGGTTTTAAGTGAGACAAAGCGTCTTCAAGCGGTATCGAACGTAAACCCATAAACAATGCCAGCGCATAAATGTGCTCAGCCTCTGACAAGTAACCGCTGCGGCTGTATTTCCAACCTTGGCTGTCAACGTTGGTGTATTGCTGAAAGTTAGAGGCTGAATTGGCCATAAATACCCCAAAGCCCATAAAGGTGGCTGAGATATCGGTGGCAAACTCCCAGTTTTCCCAACCGCCCGGTGGTTCTTCACGGCTGGTGCCGGTTAGGTAATGAGCCAATTCGTGGGCAAAGGTGGCAATAAGTTGCACCGGCTGGCCGATAATTGCGGGGTTATAGGTGATGATAGTTTCGTTGTTTTCTTCCACGCCAAACGTGCCCATAGGACCACCGGGCGCACCGGAGACCGCAAGAGCCGGTGCCACTACAGGGTCGATATCTTCGTCTTGCGCCACCAGCTTACACGGCCACTTTTCTAATCCAGCATGGGCCTTTACTTGTTCGAAGGTTTTCTCGGCGGCATCGTCGTTATCGTCAAGCTTTTGTGGGAAGTGTTCTCGGATGGGCAGTATCAGCTTGGTATCGACAAAGTCCTGACCACCAAAATATTTGAGTAACCATTTGAAGGTGGCGATTTGGAATTGTTGGTCTTGTTCTGACAGCAGTGGTTTGGTTTTGAAAAATAGCACTACCTCTGGCCCCTTGATTTTAATCTACTGAATTTATTAGATATGTTTGTGTTTCAACGTGTCTGACCCCTTGATTCTATCACTGAAAAACGAAAAAAGGGAGCCATAGGCCCCCAAAAGTTAACAAATCATAACCACATCCCTGTGCAAAAAATTCAAAGGTTGATACTTTCTACGGGTTAGCAGTTACGTTCAAAGTAACGCCAGACGCTGTGCTGTAACCGTTAAGGCTTACGTGCATTATTTGAGCTGCTGGGCTGCTGTCTGTACAAGTTTCGTTGTTACCGCCTATCCAAGGACGACAGTCGTAAGTTGAGCTAGTAGGCCGTGAACCTGAACGAATGTACAAATCAGCATCACCAGTACCACCAGAGATAGTTGCAGTGAAGTCAGCATAACCGCCACTCAAGTCGTAGGTGTAATGTTTCCAGCTACCTGTTGATACAGAGATGTTGGTAACAGTATCGTTGATAGCAACAGGACCAGTTGAAGTGTTGTAGCTACCAGTCAAGCTAACGCCAGAGAATGCAGCGTAGGCTTTAATACGTACGTGATAAGTACCGTCAGTACTGGTACCTGTACAAGACTCAGAGTTACCGCCTTTATATGGACGACAGTCCCAGTTGCTGTCAGTAGCTACTGAACCAAACTTGACATATAGGTCAGCATCACCTGAACCGCCACTCATGACAAAGTTGATATCAGTCGCACCTGCTGGAACTTCCATCGTGAAAGTCAGCTCAGCGCCAGTGCTTGCACTCAAACCAGTTTTAGCAGTGCCATTTTCAAGAACGTTGCCGCCAGTAGTTGGACAAGAACCAACACCTACAGCACACCATGCAGTTTCGATAGCTGTGACTTCAGTTGAACCGTAAAGGTCAGATGCAGCTTGTGCAGTTGCAGTACGAGCGCCATCAAAATCAGTGCTTGCGTTCATGTAAGTGCTCAATGCGCGGTAGAAGATTTGCTCAGCTTTAGCCAAACCAATGCCTGGAACGCTTGCAGTAGATTTGCCACGTGGGTGTGTGCCACCGTCTACAACCAATACGAATGCCAAGTTGGCGATACCAGAGTTGCCGTGTACGCCACCTTGGTCGTTAGAGCCATTTGGGTTGTTGGTGAACGGGATACGGTCAGGATACCAGTCAGTTGAGTAACCATCTTGTGTTGGGTTGTTCATGTAACGCAGTGCAGAACCATTAACCATAACTTCTTCACCGATTTTCCAATCTGGCTGAGTGTTGCCCAGTTTGAAAGATTCAGCAGCGGCACCCAAAATGTCTGAGAAACCTTCGTTCAATGCACCTGATGCATTGGCATAGATAAGACCGGCTGTGTATTCAGTTACACCGTGAGTCAGTTCGTGACCTACAACGTCATGAGCCAAAGTCAAATCTTTAAGTTGTGAACCGTCACCATCGCCGTACCACATTCTGTCGTTATACCAAAAGGCGTTACCATAGTTAGTACCAACGTGAACAGTAGATTCAACGTTCATGTCTGATCCGTTGATGCTGATACGACCAAAACGGTCTTTGTAGAAATCGTAAACTGAAGAAGCACCGTCATGTGCACGTTGTGCAGATGAGTCACCACAGTTTTGGTTGTTAGTACATAACAATACGCCTGCTGGAGTAGATGGACCTACAGTACTTTCACTCTTGTTTTCGAAGTCATAAGTTGTCCAGCTTTTAGCCTGGTGAACTTTGGCGTGACGCGTCAACAACTCGCTGTTTTGGGCATCAAAGAACATCGCATCGTGTCCGAAGTCTTCTGAACCATTATCCCATTTAACTTCAATTTTCCACGACAACTTGGTTTCGTTGTTCAGTGGCAAATAAACGTATGCCAATTCTGGAGTGCCCAATACATCACCAAACTGGCGTGCTTGACCCAAAACCTGCATTCTTTGTCTTAACATGCTCGCAGGCACCTTGGCAGCATTTACAGCCAATTTACCCGATACGGCATAGATGTTGTTGTCGGCAACGTTGGCATGAACAATCATGTCGGTACCGTATACTTTCAAACCGTTGATGGTCTGGCTCATGTGGCTGTGGTGTTTACCCAGCGCGTCAACCCATGCTCTTTTTACAGTAAAGTCTTCGTTACCGTTTGCTTTGTAAATGGCTTGTCCAGCGACGATTTGTTTTAACGCAGAAACGGCTGTTTCAGCTGTAGCAGTACCCAGGTTGCCAGTCACGAAAGACGGCGCTCCTGCTGCTGATTTGCTGATAACGTCAACTGAGTTGTTACTGGCGGCCATAACCGAAGTGGTTGAAAGGGCTAAGGCGATAGTAACCGCCAATGGGTTTAAAGTTCTCATGCTTGTGGTTTTCCTAAGTAATTATTATTGTCTGTTTACTATTTTTTAAGTGTGCTCAATCCATTGAATACATCTGCTGGTCGTTAGCAGGTCTATGCCCCCAATCGACGAGATAAACGATAGCAACCCTAATTTTCATTTACAACCCGGCAACAATTCCCAAATTCGTTAACCAACCATCAACAAGAGCAAAAACACTAATAAATACGGGACACCATAGAAGGACAAGAACCTGACTTAAGTGTCAAGTTTTGAGGGTTGGCGGGCGGTAGCGAGCAATTTACCCCAAGACGGTTTATATTTCGAACAAATATAAGTTATAACCAAGTGTTATATTAGATTAGAGTAAAAACTCTCATTTGTACTAAACTATACTTTCGTTTGGGTGGCTAGACGTGTAAATATTTCACCTTACACGTAAAGATATATTTACATGTGTTGCATATTCAGCTAGTTTGGCGATATGTAGAGGTAATTTAAATGCAAAGATATGTTTACAGTCGGATTGTAGGTGATTAAAAAGTGGCGGCAATGTTGACCTTACGGAGAATTTTGTAGGCGGGTGATACAAACCCAAAAAGGCCCGTGAGGGCCTTAGATAGGTAGAACCTATTGTGTTACTTCGCAACAACCGTCAAAACAGGCATCATTGGATGTGCAGCATCGAGGGTAAAGGTGTATTCCTTCTCCTCGGTGATCTCAAGCATCAGGTTATCATCGCCCGGCAGAATCAGCGTTTTACCTTCACCCATCACTACAGCACCTTCGCCCGGGGCAGCACCCACTGTCGAATCACCCTGCCAATCAACATCGGCAATCTTAAACTCGTATGAAGCCACAGGTAGTGACACGTCCAGCGTATATAAACCAGCTGTGTTGCTGGTAAAGTCAAAACCCGTCAAACCATCGTTACCCCAACCGTTCATGGAGCCTTTCAAATACATGGTTCTGCCCGCAAAAGCGATGTGCTGGCTAATGGTTAATATTGGCGCGTTCTTGTCGGTAGCGTCTACGTCGATGCTAATCAAGGTATCTTCTGCCAACTCAAGCGTGAGATTGTCGTCGCCCGGCAAGGTCAGTGTTTTGGCTTCGCCCAGTACTACCGCGCCTTCGCCCGGCAATGCACCCATGGTTGATGTGGCTAACCAATCTGGATCAGCAATCTTGAATTCATGACTACCCGCAGCCAAAGCAGCCACCCAAGTATAGTGATTGTCTGCATAGACCAAATCAAAACCGTCTAAACCATCATTGCCCCAACCATTCATACTGCCTTTTAAGTACAATACTTTATCGCCGTAAGGTACTGCGTTAACCACGGTGAGAACCGGTGCTTCTGGAACTGAGCCGTCTAAAGTGAAGTTGTACGAACCCGCTTCGGTGATGCTCAGCGTAATGTTCATCGCAATGCCTTCGCCGAATACCAAATTCTTAGGCTCACCCAATGTTAAGGCTTCATCACCTTCGGCAGCACCAAAATTGGTGGCTTCTGTCCAGTTGGCGTCTGCGACTTTAAATTCGTAGTCGCCAGCATCCAATGTGTATTCAAGCGTGTAAACACCCTCGCCTTCGTAGGTCATTGCATCGGTGTTGCTCCATTCGTTCATGCTGCCTTTAACGTACATAACTTGGTCGTAGGCGACTTCGATAACAGTCAATACAGGCGCTTGTGGGTCAGTTGCGTCAAACGTTAATTGGTAGTTGGCGGCTTCACTTACGGTCATTTTAATATTTTGACCTTCAGTGACTGTTAGGGTTTTACTCTCGCCCAATACTACGTCTTCTTCACCTGCTAATGTGCCGAACGATGTAGGCTCTGACCAGTTGGCGTCGGCGATTTTAAATTCGTATACGTCAGCTGATGCTTCTAAGTGAACAACCATGGTGTAAATGTTGTCGGCATAGCTAAATGCATAGGCGTCTTGGTTTTCCCAGCCGTTAAAGCTGCCGCGAGCGTATAGTACCGCCTCGCCTGGAATGAATACTTCAAGTGCTGTTGGGTCATCGATACATTCGTCACCAGCTTCGTTTAATACTAATGGTGCTTCACACTGTAAAGTTCCGCCACCTGGTACAACCAACGAGGCCAAAGTACGAGGATAAGCAAAGACCAAATCTTGATGGGTTTCGACGACAAAGAAGCTGCCGGTTGGGTTGTGTTCTGCGGTAAACAAATCAGCCACTAAATCGTTAGTTTGAAGATTGGCTTCGAGGTTATGCGGAATAAAGTTAACACAATTGGGTTGGTCGATAAGACTCATCACCCAATAAGCACCAAAGTTAGGGTCGATACCCGTTGGAGCAATCGGTGCTGTCCAATCGGTGCCGCCTTCAGGACGGTTGAAATCGCTGTAAGAGTTACAAGTGTCGTTGTTCCAAGCATGTAAGCCCCAATCGGCGTAGTCGCCACTTATCAGTGACCAGTACAAAACAACTTCGCCTGCGCCAACCACATATTCAGGCACCGGCATGTCGATGCTGTTTGAACCCGGTATCCATTCGTTCATGTCCATCATGCACGACCCTGCACCGTTATCGACTTCAGGATAGTTGCATAAAGAAGGAATAAATTCGCAGCCTGTGCCTGCGGCATTAATGGTATTGGGCAGTTTACAAATCAGTGGTGATTCTAAATCAGCTTTGAGGGTGCCATCGCTGCCCCCGCCGCAACCTGCCAACGTGACAGCGAACAGGGCAAGCATGACCATTTGGGTCAGTTGCTTAATATATTTGGACATAATTGGTTCTCCGATCTTATGGTTTAAACTTCGGCTGCACACAATGGGCGGCCTTTGTTCTCAATTGGTTAGTGCTTGTTAAACCCGCAAATCACAAAATTGCATATTGCTTATTTATATCGCTCTAACCTTTCGGTAGGAGCGAGCTCCAGCTCGCGATAAATGGCAAAGCCATTTCAAAATACAGGCTAAGCCCATAAATATTTGGCCTTTGGCCAAAATCGTGAGCTGGAGCTCACTCCTACTCATGAATTTTTTATTGATACTGTCACGTAATCAAAAAACACTTTTTCATCCATATCGGCGTAGTTTTCGCCTGCCATACGTTTGCATAACTTGATGCAATCATCAGAGCGAACCTTGTTGTATTAAAAGCTGAGTTCAAAGCAGTGATGTCCGTAAAGCCCGCTATTTATAAGCTTTTAATGCATATTTGGTAAAGTACAATTTTACAACAGCCCTTATGAATACGTATTCAAAGATTGCAGCATTTGGGGGGTAAATCACACGCCAGCCCTTATGGCTCGGGGCTTTGCACGATTATTAGCCGTTATTAGTGCCAATTTAGGTAAACAATCGTTGCTTGTGTTTCATCCACCAGACAGTAGCATAGGTCCCGTCACGATATATCTTAAAACTGTAGCAACAGGAAGTTCCTATAGCAGGCCATCAAACGGCCAAGTAAATACCATTATTAGGATAGATAGTATGAAACAATTTAAACCCAGTCTATTAACCCTCAGTTTGTTTGCTGCTGGCTTGTCTTTCGCGTGTATGCCAAACGCGGTTTATGCCGAGGATGCCCAAGCAGAACCCACCGTTAAGTTGTCGAAAAAAGAAAAAGACGACAAGGCGCAAAAAGAAAAAGCCATCGAAGCGATTTCAATCAAGGGCTTTCGCGGTTCAGTCATCAAATCACTCAACACCAAACGTTATTCAGATACCGTGGTTGATGCCATTTCAGCCGACGACATTGGTGGTTTGCCAGACGTATCAATCGCCGACTCTTTAACCCGTTTGCCGGGTGTTACTTCTATTCGAATCGACGGACAGTCAAGTGAATTGAATATTCGTGGTTTGTCAGGCGGATTTGTGTTTTCTACCCTCAATGGTCGCGAACAAGTGTCGTCTGCTGGCGGTCGTTCAGTACAGTTTGACCAATTCCCTTCAGAGCTTATTAAGCAAGCCCAGGTGTACAAATCACAAAAAGCCTCATTAATAGAAGGCGGCGTAGCCGGTACCATCGAATTACAAACGGCCAGTGCGCTAGATAACGAAGAAGATACCGTTTTTCGTTTCTCTGCCCACGGCAACTGGAATGAAGATGCTGCCGACAATAAAGATTCTGAGAGCTTCGGCCATCGGTTAACCGGCTCTTATCAAACCAAATTAATGGACGAAACCGTGGGTTTGTCTTTTGGTTATGCCCGCATGTTTCAACCCACCGTATCGAGCCGCTTTGTTAATTACAAATTCGAAAAAACTGACTTGTCGGCCACTTACGACGGCGGCTTAGCCGACACCATGGTGTCAAACGGTTTTGAGATAAACCAACGTGGCGGCGAAGATACCCGTGATGCGTTTAGCTCAGCATTAAACTGGGTGCTTACCGATGACCTTTCTATACAGGCCGACTTGTTTTACTCTGACTTTAAGTCAAAAAAATGGGATAGGGGTTTGCGAGTCAATGGCTTACGCAATATCGAAAACCCCGGTTCAGGCATCTTGCTGACCAACCCGGTGTTTGCCGACGGTGCGTTGATTGGTGGTACGTTTACCCGTGACCCCAATGGCGACCTCAATGCGGCCCCTTTTGGCAACATCAATAACATGACGGTGCAAACCCAGGCCGACGACAACTCAACCAACTCCAACGTTTTTTCGTGGGGCATTAAAGCCGATTGGCAGATCAACGACTCACTGTCGATGACCATGGACTTATCGCATTCAGAAGCCGACGAAACCTATAAAGACCGGGTATTAAGAATGGCGGTTTTTGAAGATTCGAGCGCAGCAACACCAATCATCGACGATAACGTTATCATGGCCTATCAACTCGATGGCTTGAATATGCCTACCGTTTCGTTCAATCAAGACTTTACTGACTTGAGCAAAATGATGGTCACCAGTGCTGAGTCTTATCCGCACATTGAAGAAAACGTTGCCGATGCACTACGACTCGACTTTAAATATGAGTTAGACAACGACCACTTAAGCTCGTTTGAAACAGGTTTACGGGTGTCTAAGCGTGAATATACACTAGACCGAGGCCGCTTTTTATATGGTTCAAACGATTACGCTATGCGTAACGGTAACTACATTGTTTGGGGCCGAGACGAAGAAGGTAACCTGTTCGAAATTGAACGTTTTACCCCATATCAGCTAACCGACGGTAATTCGTCTAGCACTTCTATTGGTGGCGACTTGGGGTCGATGCCTGACTTTTTGACCGTAGACAACACCGAGATACTTAATGGCTGGATACCCGGTGTAGACCAAACCCCAATCAAAAACTGGGACCACTCCTGGACATTGACACAGGGAAACAAGGTTGAAGAAGAAGTGATTGCGGCTTATTTTCAAGCCAACCTAGACACCGAGTTATTTGGTTTGCCGATGACCGGCAACATTGGTTTGCGCGTCATCAATTCAGATCAAAAAAGTACCGGCCTCATTAATGTTGGCGCTGGCAACGGTGATATTATTGCCGATGACCGGGGTGTCACCGAAAACCGTTGGTCACGTTTGACCAAAGGCACCTCGTACACCGATTATTTGCCTTCAATGAACTTGAACTTCTCGATCACCGAAAATGACCAACTGCGTTTTGCCTATGCCAAAGTTATGGCGCGTGCCGATATGTCTGATTTGGCTAACAGCGGTAACTTTCAGTATGTGAACGATCCAAGTGATGGTTATGTGGTGAATCTAGACAGTCGTAGTAGCCCGTTTTTACGTCCGTTTTATGCCAATCAAATAGACATTTCGTTTGAACATTATTTGCCTGATTCAGACGGTGCCATTGTTATTGCGCTGTGGAACAAAGACATTCAAAACTTTGTTGGTACTACCAAAGAGAAAAACTTTGATTATGCCGCGGCCGGTATTGATGTACCGCCACCGACAGCTCAATTCGAAACGGATAACGAAGGCAATGTCATCGATTGGCAAAATGGTACTTATACTCACGCCGAAAACAACGCCGATGCCGGTTATATTCGTGGTGTCGAAATTGCTTATACTCAAACATTCAAATTTTTGCCGGGTTTGTGGTCTGGATTAGGTGCCAACATCAACTTCTCGTACACCGAGTCTGAGATCACCATCGACTCTAAAGTACCAGGTAATGTCGACGCCAATGGCGATCCGCTGCCGGGTCCAATCGAAGGGTTGTCACCAAGAGTTATCAGCGCCACATTGTTCTACGATTATGACGAAACATTCTCTGCCCGCATCAGCGCCCGCCATCGTGCGGCTTACTTGAGTGAGCAAATTGCGGTTGGCGACAGCGAAGCGGCGTACTTCGAAAAAGAAACCATCATTTCGGCGCAAGTATCGTACAACTTCACTGAAAACCTTCAGGCCGTTATGTCGATGGACAACATCACCGACGAAGCCAACATTTCATATTTTATTAACCGAAACAATACCGGTACCATCCAGAACTTTGGCCGTACTTTGTATTTCGGCGTTAACTACAAGATGTAAACAGCTTAACGAGCCTTCAAACCGCCATGCCGGTTTGAAGGCCTAATAACCCATTTTTATGAACCCAATTCTTATAAACAGGTGAATTTACATGTTTAAATTGAACACCCTCACCCGAGTGTCGGCCATTTTGATGACCGCCACCCTAGCAAGCTGCGGCGGCAGCGGTGACACAGCCAAAACACCGGCACCGCAAACTAATCCACCCGCACTAACGTGCACATCACCACAAATTACCAATGCTCAGGGCACCAGTTGTATCGATCCACCAGTAGTAATGCAATGCGCTGCACCACAAATACTCAACGAAACTGGCGATGTTTGTATCAACCCAGTCCCTTCGATTGTCGCGGGCGATAACGAAGCTGTTTTGTATTACTACCGTGAAGACGGCAACTATGCTGACTGGAAACTACACGCTTGGAACAACGATTCGTGTGACGCTTACACCGACGCCTTTGCCGACAGCATCACTTGGGATGCAGGCGCAGTAACCACAGGCCTAGACGACAACTATGGTGCCTATTGGGTATTGCCGTTAAAAGACGGTTTTGGTGATTGCGCCAACTACATCATTCATAATGGTGGCGATAAAGACCCAGATGACAACGATCAAGCCTTGGCCTTAAGCGGCCAGCGCTGGTCTTTTGTACTGTCTGGTTTGGGCATTTTCACCGACCCAACGCTAATCACTGACGACCTGCCAGTAAACGTTGCAGGCGCAGCCGCCCATTGGATTGACGCAAGCACCTTGCTATGGAACACCACTGGCGACAACGTGAAATTAATTCACAGTGCCAACGCCGATTTATCGCAAGTTGAAGGTGAAGACATCACAGCCGACAACTCAGTCGATTTGCAAACAACCGAACTAAGCGCAGCGCAAAAAGCGCTGGTTCCACATCTGCAAGACTGGACTGCCTACACCCATTCGCTGACAACAGAACAAGTTAAATCGCTGTTGACCGAGCAATTGGTAATGGTAAACCTAAATGGCGATAACCAAGTCACTAACGCAACTTATGTGCAAGCAGCCAAAGTGCTCGACGATGTCTATACATCAGGCGACAACGATGCTGACGAAGCGACATTGGGCGCAACATTCAACGATGACGGCACCATAACCACAGCTGTTTGGGCACCTACCGCGCAAGACGTAAATCTTAAACTGTACGCCGCCGACAAAACATTAACAGCCACTCACGACATGACGCTTGATACTCTAACGGGTATTTGGACAGTCACTTTGAGTGCTGAGGCAAACCGTAACTTCTACCGTTATGAAGTCACTGCTTATCATCCACAGACCAAAGCGATTGAAACCACTGAAGCGACTGACCCGTATTCTGTCAGCCTGTCGACCAATGGCCGTCATAGCCAATTTGTTAACCTAAGCGACGAAGATTTAAAACCAGCTGGCTGGGATGACCACAACGTACCGGAGATTGCCGACTTAGAAGACGCAGTGATTTTAGAAGCTCATATCCGTGATTTCAGCGCGACTGACGAAACGGTATCAGCCGCCAATCGCGGTAAATATTTGGCCTTTACCGAAACCGATTCACGCCCAATGCAGCACCTTAAATCATTGGCTGACGCTGGTGTGACACACTTGCACCTGCTGCCGGTAAACGACATAGGCACCATCAATGAAGACACCGGTCATCGCGTAGAAATGAGCGATACCGTTGGCGATTTGTGTGCAATGAATAGCTCAGCCCCGGTTTGTGGCGTAGAAAACGACAACACGACTATTCAACAAGTTTTGGCCAGTTACGATGCGGCATCTGCCGATGCTCAAGCGTTGGTTCAATCAATGCGCGGCCTCGACGGCTTCAACTGGGGTTACGACCCTCACCACTTTAATGCACCTGAGGGCAGTTATGCGTCTGATGCAGAAGGTGTTAGCCGAATTCTAGAATTGCGCTCAATGATCCAATCTTTACATCAAATTAACCTGCGTACAGCGCTTGACGTAGTTTACAACCACACCACATCGTCTGGCCTGAACGACAACTCAGTATTCGACAAAATCGTACCCGGCTATTATCATCGTTATGACGAAATCAGCGGCGCTATCGTGCGCTCTACTTGTTGCGAAAACACTGCATCAGAGCACAAAATGTTCGACAAGTTTGTGGTTGAATCACTGGTATTGTGGGCTAAAGAATACGGCTTCGACAGCTTCAGATTCGACATTATGGGCCACATGCCAAAGCAACTGTTGTTAGATGCAAGAACAGCTGTACAGCAAGTTGACCCAGACAGCTACTTTTACGGCGAAGGCTGGAACTGGGGCGAAGTGGTCAACGGTCGTTTGTTCGAACAAGCCACCCAAGACAACTTGGCCAACACCGAGATAGGCACCTTTAACGACCGTCCACGAGACACCATCAGAAACGGCGCATTGTTCAAAGAAAGCGTAAACCTGACCGACCAAGACCACATTCGACTGGGCCTTGCGGGCACGTTGAAAGATTATGTATTGACCGACAACCACGGCAACGACAAAGCAGGCAGCAGCTTTTCGCAGTCTAGTTACGCCGCAGACCCGGCAGACATCATCAACTACGTATCAAAACACGACAACCGCACCCTGTGGGACGAACTGCAATACGGCGTGCCAGCTGGCATGACACTGACTAACCGTGTAAGAGCGCAAAACATCGCCGCCACAATACCGCTAATCAGCCAAGGCATTCCGTTCTTTCAACTGGGCGGTGACATGCTGCGTTCAAAATCACTTGACCGTAACAGCTACGATGCAGGCGACTGGTTCAACAAAGTCGACTTCACCATGAACAGCAGCAACTGGAATGTTGGCCTGCCGTTAGCATCAGACAATGAAGAAAATTGGACTGAAATTGGCGCGTTGATAGCCAACAGCGAAACCGCGCCAAAAGCCGCCAACATCCAACTGGCCAACGCCGTATTCAAAGAGTTTTTGACTATGCGCGGCGATAGTAAATTGTTTAGATTGACTAGCGGCGAAGATGTTAGCAATCGCGTTGGCTTTCAAAATACTGGTCCTTCGCAAACTCCAGGCTTGATTGTGATGAGCATAGATGACGGCACAGGTTTGCCAGATTTAGACCCGGACAACGACGCGATTGTGGTTGTTGTGAATGGTTCTGATGCTTCGCAATCGATGGCAGTTAACACAGCTACTGGTTTTGAATTGCATTCAGTACAGCAAAACTCGGCTGATGCAGTTGTGAAGACGGCATCTTTTGCTGATGGCACGTTTACCGTTCCAGCGTACACTACGGCAATTTTTGTAAAACCACAGGGCGATACTCAAGGTTCAGGTTTGTCTGCAAATCCAAACTCAGTAGCTATTCCTTATGGCGACACCGAAATATTCTTACGCGGCATAAACACCTGGGACCCAGTAAACCTGATGAATTATGACGGCCAAAGCGTGTACTCGTTCACCACATCGCTAAGCGCTGGCACTTATTCATTCAAAGTTGCTGACGCCGAATGGGCCAGCGTAAACTTAGGCTTTGAAGAAGTAACGGTCGCCGCCGATTCAATCACCTTGGTATCTGATGGCGGCAATATCTCGATGGAGTTGACCGAAGAAGCTTCGTACAAATTTAGCTTAGATGCCACCAACTTGGACACACCAGTGATTAAAGTCACCATGGCTAACGCAATAATCGCGTGCAACGCCCTACCCGATTCAACTGACGCCTACCCGTTCGAAGTTGCAGGTGGTGGTGCATTGTACGTTCGAGGAAGCCATTCAGAATGGGGTGCAGACCCGCAGTATGCATTCACTTACAAAGGCGATAACCGCTATCAAGCAGTCGCTGCATTTGACGGAGATTTCCAATTCAAACTGGCATCAGACGATGGCAGCTGGACCACCCAGATGTATGCAGTTGATGCGGCAGGCACTGAGATAGAAAAAGGTGATTTGGCGTTGGATACTGCGTATACGATAGCGTTGGGTAATGCTGGTACTGATAATAATCAGGCTAGTTTGGCCGCTGGGACTTATAGCTTTTTGCTGACGTTGGATGAGGCTAATCCTAGTGCAGGGATGGATGTTGGGAGTTTGGTTATTCAGCAGTGTTCTGGGGAATAGTCTTTCGTTGATTGTTTTTTGTGGGAGGGGCGTCTCGCCGCGATAAATTGCACCGCAATTTTAATGTTTGGTCCGGGAGGCGCCCCTCTTCGACCAAATTCGCGCCGGGGACGGCCCTCCTACGGTTCGATTGAAGCTTATTTGTAGGCGGGTGATTCATCCCCGCTTTTTTGCAAATTCCACCAAAGCGGGGATAAATTACCCGCCTACTTCGAGGCCTGTGGCCACCCTATTCTCCTTCTTTCAATCTTTCGACCAACGCCGCCAATGCTTTTTCATATTTTTCAGAAGGAATACCAATGGCCTGTTTGATAGCAATGGATTCAACCCACAACTTCTTTTGTTCTCGATCATTATCCAACTTACCTAGCAAAATCCCTTGATTCCAATAAGTACTACCCAACCCAGCCCGATCTCCCAGCGCTTCACAAATGGCCTCTTCCTTTTGATACAAGATCATCGCCTCATCCAACTGGCCTTTATCTACCAGTATCAACGCTTGATTGCCATAGCTTCGTGACAACCCCG
>JABSOG010000829.1 GCA_013216025.1 Algicola sp.
TGTTGATAGCTCAGGCTTAACTCACCACACACCAGTGCGACATGATGCGGCACTTTGTCTACTTGCGCTTCGAACTGTCGGTGCAACAGACTTAGCTCTCCTGCCACATCGGTTTGTTGCCACTGTTGTAAAACACGGCGGTCATCACGCGACAACAAATCTATCTCACCAATCGGTCGGTTTTGCTGATTATCATCGACAAAGGCGTTTAATACCCGGCGGTACGTGGCTTCGAAACGCGTGATGGTAGCGGGTTCAAACAGACTCACCGCGTAGTTAAAGCCACCACTGATACTGGCCTTGTCATTATTTAAATGCAGGCTTAAATCGAATTTGGCCGGGCTATATAGACTCTGCCCTTCATCCAAATCAACTGGTTCAAAGGGCAGCGCCTGTTTTTGTACTTCATCATTTTGTGCAAAACTTTGCAGGCTAAACAACACCTGATAAATGGGATGACGTGACATATCCCGCTCAACATCCAGCCCATCCACCAGCTTTTCAAACGGCAACTCTTGATGTACTTTGCCTTGAATAACAATGTCATGCACTTGTTCAATTAACCCAGTGATACTCTGCGTGGGGTCAACTTGTGCTCTGAACGCCAACGAATTAACAAAAAAGCCAATCAGGTCTTGGGTTTGAGCATGGTGGCGGTTATCTGATGGGGTACCCACCACCACATCACTTTGCCCAGTGATCCCGGCCAAAGTGACATAAAACCCGCTGAGCAATACGGTGTAAAGGGTAGTTTGCTGAGATTTAGCCAACGCTCGCAATTGGCCCGACAATATCTCATCAAGCGCAAAAAGATGGTCCTTGCCACGGTAGTCTGGTTTGGCTGGCCGCGCATGGTCGGTAATCAAATCAAGCGTTTCAAAACCGCTCAAGTGTTGCTGCCAGTAACCTAACAACGCATCAAGGGTCTCGCCTTTAAGTTGTTCTCGTTGCCATAACGCATAATCGCCATAACTAATCGTTGGTTGAGGCAAGTCCACTGGGTTGCCTTGCTTCAAGGCTTGATAAGCACTAGACAACGCCTGCATAAACAGCCCGTTTGACCAGCCATCAAAAGCAATGTGATGAAACAATATCAACAAGTAGTTTTGTTGGCCGCACACATAGTGATTCAAACGAATAGACGGTTGTGTTGTTAAATCAAAGGGTTGGCTGATATCAGCCTTAACCTTAGTCAACAAGGACTGGCCCGGCGTCAATTCAATGGTTGGTATTAAGACGAGTTGGGGCAAAACTTGCTGATAATCGGCTTTGCCATCATTTAAATACACGGTTTTTAATACCGGATGAACGTCAATCACCGCATTAATGGCCTGTTGCATCAAATTGACATCTGAATCTAAAAGTTCGACAAAATAAGGGATGTGATAAGCATCGCTACCCTGCTCAAACGATTCAATAAACAACAATCGTTCTTGCGCAAAAGACAGTGGATACTGCGATTGCTCAACAGCCTCAATCACCACTTTGTCTTGGCTGCTGACTAAGCCTGCTAAACTCGCTATCTTCGGCTGATCAAACAATAACGCTAGAGGCACATCAACATCAAAATGCTTGCCCATGGCCGCAGTCAACCGAATGGCTTTAATAGAATCACCACCCATGGCAAAAAAGTCGTCTTCAATACCAACCTGTGCCAATCCCAACACGTCTTGCCAGATAGTACATAACTGCTGTTCGCGCGCATCCCGGGGTGCGACATAACAGTCGACATTAACAAACTCAGGCTCAGGCAATGCCTCAAGGTCCAACTTGCCATTGACGTTAAGTGGTACCGAGTCAATATAGGTCAAGGTAGCGGGCACCATATATTCGGGTAATTTGTCGTTTAGAACCGTCAGCTCAAAGGTTTGACCCGCTTGGGCCACGACATACGCGGCGAGATATTTATCGTCGCTTTTTTTACGAGCTATCACCACCGCCTGTTTGACCTCGGGCAAGGCGTTCAGCACACATTGAATTTCTTCAAGTTCGATGCGAAATCCTCGAATTTTCACCTGATTATCACTGCGACCGAGAAAGTGCAATTGACCGTCTGGCGACCAGCGCACCCGATCGCCAGTTTTATACATACGAGTATTATCTGCACCGACTAGTGCGCCATCAACAAAAGGGTCCGCCACAAAACGCTCAGCGGTTAATTCAGGCAGATTCAAATATCCTCGTGCCACACCAGTACCACCAATATACAACTCACCCGGTGTGCCAATCGGCACCAATCGTTTTTGCGCCGACAACACATAGGCCCGGGTATTATTCAGCGGCTTGCCGATACAATTAATCGCATTATGCTGTGCAAAATCAAGGCTTTGCACGGCCGTCACCGTAACCTCAGTCGGACCATATTCATTGATAAGCTTATCTGCCCAAATTTGTTTTAAGCGCTCATCAACCACATCGCCACCACAGATCACGCGCTTGATGTTGTTTGCTGAATCAAATTCACCCAAAGCCGCCAAGTATTGTGGTGTGGCGTGCAGATGAGTGACCTGCTGGACGATGATTTGTCGCTTCAATTGCGCGGCATCTTTGACTTGCGACAGGCTGGGAATATAAACCGAAGCCCCGTTAAATAAGGCCAAAAATAGCTGTTCAACCGATGCATCAAAGGTGTAAGAAGCTAGCCAGATCACCACCTCTTGCGCGCTAAAATCAAAGGCCCGAGTTTGCCCCTCGATTAAACTGACCACGGCGCGATGTTCAATCATCACGCCCTTGGGTTGACCCGTGGTGCCCGACGTATAGATCACATAGGCCAAATCTTGCGGGTTGCTTTGCACAGTCAAATTGGTGAACGGCGATTTGTTTAACGGCTGGTCATCCAGATTTAACACGCATATAGAGGATTTGTCCTCAAGGGATCCCATTAAGGCTTCATGGCAACTGTTTTGTGTCAGTATGACTTTGGCTGCGGTATCGCTCAATATAAACGCCGTTCGCGATTGAGGCGTGTCTGGCGAGATGGGCACATAGGCACCACCGGCTTTAAGCACCGCCAATATCGCTGTGACCATGTCGATACCGCGTTCAAGATACAACGCAACAAAACCATCATCAGTATCGGTCAGCATTTGGGCAAGCGTATGGGCCAATTGATTGGCCTTGTTATTGAGTTCACGGTAGCTTAGCGATTGGCCATCAAACACCACTGCCACGTTATCTGGCGTTTTTGCTACTTGGGCTTCAAACTGTTGCGCCATGGTGACGGGTTCAATATCGACCTTCGCCGATTGCCATTGATGCAACAAAGTATCACGCTCATCGTTTGCCAACAGCTCAATGTCGGCAATCGGCCGCACTTGCTGTTTGACATTAACCAAGGCCTTTAATACCCGCAGGTATAACTCGGCCATCCTTTGGATACTCGATTCGTCGAACAACGCCACCGCATAGTTAAACGCGCCAATAATTTGATTTGGCTCATCAGACATGAACACACTCAAATCAAACTTGGCCGGACTATACAAGCTTTGTCCATCGTCGAGGTCGACCGGCTCAAAGGGTAAGCGGTTTGTCGCTAAAGTGCTTTGGTCGACACTGTGCGCGCCAAACATCACCTGATATATGGGGTGTCGCGACCTATCCCGCTTTATCGCCAGCGTATCTAGCAGTTTTTCAAACGGCAACGCCTGATGCACTTTGCCTTGAGTGACAACGGTGTGCACCTGCCCAATCAAATCGATTAGGTTTTGCGAACTGTCGACTTGCGCACGCAAGACCAACGAGTTGATAAAAAAGCCAATCAAATCTTGGGTTTGGCTATGTTGGCGGCCATCAGATGGCGTACCCACCACAATATCACTTTGCCCGGTCAATGAAGCCAAAGTGACATAAAAACCACTGAGCAATACGGTATACAAGGTGGTTTGTTGCGACTTGGCCAAGTCGCGCAATTGGTTTGATAATTCACCGTCGAGCGCAAAATGATGGTCTTTGCCCCGGTA
>JABSOG010000830.1 GCA_013216025.1 Algicola sp.
TGGCTGCAATTCATGCGGTGTTTACCCGTGCGGTTGAACTGCTTACTGTCATAAAACAAAGTGCAACAGAGTTGATAACACGCCAAGGCACGGTTCAGTTCATGCCACCAGATGAACTTATCCGTCTGAATCCCAGCGCCGATTTGGTCATGATTGATGAAGCAGCCGCCATTCCAGCCCCAATGCTGACCCAATTGGTGAATCAATATTCACGTATCGTCTTTACCAGTACCATCGCCGGATATGAGGGCACAGGCAGAGGGTTTGAAATCCGCTTCAAGCAAACCCTCAATCAGTTAACACCCAGTTGGCAAGCTTATTCAATGGACCAGCCCATTCGCTGGGCAGCCAACGATCCGCTGGAACAATTCATCAATCAGGCATTGATGCTTAACGCTCAGCCAGCGCAGACCAACAGCCGAATCATTAAAAGCGAACTTAAATTCACATATTGGGATAGAGACAAACTGTTGGATGATACCCAATCACTGTCACACATCATCGGTTTGCTGACACTGTCACATTACAAAACCACACCGAACGATTTTAAGCATTTATTAGACGGCTCAGATGTAGCGCTTTACACGCTTTCAAAAGACGATGCCATTATAGCGACCGCATTGATAGCCATAGAAGACGACCTGAGTGACGACTTATGCCAACAGATTTGGCAAGGTGAACGCCGTCCCAAAGGTCATTTGTTGCCGCAAACTCTGAGCTGTCACGCCGGTTTTATCGATGCCCCAAAATACCGCTACGCCCGAGTGATACGCATTGCCGTCCACCCGAATATTCACAGCAAAGGCATTGGCTCACAACTGCTTGACCAGCTGACAGCCCATATAAAACACCAGGGCATCGATTTTGTCGGCTCCAGCTTTGGTGCAACCAACCGCCTACTGCACTTCTGGCGAAACAACGGCTTTGCCACAGTACGTTTGGGCTTAACTATCGAGGCCACCAGCAACGAATACTCAGCTGTGGTGTTAAAACCTCTCAACAGCGCAGCACAGACCTTTCGGTCTTCAATGCAACATAAATTTAACCATGAGTTACCTCAGCTGTTAATCGAATTCTACCCGCTTTTACCAGCCAAACTAGTGATCCAATTGTTACAACGCCAAAGCGTGGAGTATTTGCCCGCGATGACTGAGCAAGAGCAGGCTGATGTCGATTGTTATATTAATCACAAACGTGAATATGAGTTCGCAAGTGTTGCGCTATATAAATTGACACTGTTGTCCATTGCCAAAGGACTGGCCATTACATTAAGTGATTTACAACAACAATTATTGGTTGCAAAGGTTTTACGTAAAGAACCATGGCAGGTTATTTGTGATGAATTGGGGTTTAACGGAAAGAAAATGGCGGCGGCGGAATTAAAGCAGACTTTTTCTTGCTTTGTAGGCTAAGCTCGCTGTTTTTGCCCATCATACGACAACTTCGAAAGACAAAAAATTTAGCTCACTCCACCTCATGAGCATAAATTTCAACCAACTCTTGCGCAGGCACAGGGCGGTTAAAATGATACCCTTGGAAGTACTGGCAACCCAGTTCGCTGGCCAGTTCGACTTGCTCTTGGGTTTCGACCCCTTCGGCCACCACTATCAGCTCCATCACGTTAGCAACACCCGTGATGGCCCGCATGACCAATCGGTCTTTTTCATTAGAACCCAAGTCTTTGATAAAACAGCGATCGATTTTGAGAATGTCGATGGGCAGGTTTTTGAGATAACTCATTGACGAATATCCGGTGCCAAAGTCATCCAGTGCTACCGAGATCCCCAGCGCTCTGACCTCATCTAACCGTTTGGCTGCAAAATCAATATTTTCCACTGCAACGGTTTCGGTGATCTCAACGCAAACATGGCGATATTCGATTTCGGTTTCTTCAATGGCCTGTTTCAGCAGCTCAATAAAGTTATCTTGATAAAACTGCAGCGGGCTGACATTTATCGCCACATGCCACTGCGGTTGCCAAAACCCGCTGTCACGCCAAATTTGCACCTGCCGGCAACAGTGTTTGATGATCCAGTCACTGATGGGCAAAATCAAACCACCTGATTCAAGAATGGGAATAAATTGATCCGGCGGCACCAACCCTTTTGTTGGATGATGCCAGCGGATCAGCGCCTCAAAACCATACACTTTGCCCTGTTCATCCACCTGGGGCTGGTAATACATTTCGAACTGGCCCTGGTTAAGTGCAACATGTAATTCATTTTCAAGTTCATGGCGTTGTTCAACCACCTGACTCATTTCCTGATGATAAAATACCGCTTGATTTCTGCCCTGCGCTTTAGCCCGGTACATCGCAGTATCGGCATAACGCAACAAGTCATCTTTAGATTCATCATCTATAGGAAACAACACAATGCCGATGCTGACACCAACGTGCAACGTACGGCCCTCAACCACGATCGGATTGGACAGTAATTTAATGATCTTGTCACAGACTTTGGTGACGTAGTTTGACGCCAGTTGTTTGTCGTTCGATAGACCCTGGATCAGAATAACAAACTCGTCCCCGCCCAAACGGGCTACGGTATCGCTTTGACGCATGGTTTCACTCAAACCATCAGCCACTTTCTTTAAGACTTCATCACCAATGCTGTGACCTTGCGAGTCGTTAATATTTTTAAAATGATCGAGATCTAAAAACAACACTGCATGGTACTCGTTAGAGCGCCTTGAATTGGCCAGTGCCAGATTTATCCGGTCATTAAGCAACATTCGGTTAGGCAAACCCGTCAGGCTGTCGTGGCTGGCCAAATGGGCGATATGGGCCTGCACCTTGATTTGTCCTGAAATATCGTTGGCCACCATCAATGTGGCTGCTTCAGTAAAGTATTCAAACGGCGCAACTTGAACCGAAAACGATTGTTTTTTGAGTTTGTGGTTGGTCAGTGCTAAATCGTTGATAAAAGTCACGGCCTTGCTTTGCAGGGTTTTGACCCGAATGGCATCAAGGTGGGTCATTTCCAATGCCGCCATGGTGACATCCATCAATTTAAAGTCACGGATAGTTTTAATCGATTGCCCATAAAAGTTGGCGAACTGTTGATTGGCAAATAAAATATCACCGGCCTCGTTTTGTGCCACCACCATTTGCGGAATGCGGTCAATCAGTTTAAGTAAGCGTAATTCACTCTTTTTCAAGTCTTTGGCTGACTGATCTTTGTCGCTGAGCAATTGCTGCACTGTTTCCATAAACTGATTGCCTGCATCACAGAGCAATCCCAGTTCGTTGTTTTTGTGACTATCGGCAACATCAAGTTTTCGACCTTTTTCAGGTTCGTTCTTAACCTTGATAAATTGCCCGGTCAACCGCTCTAACGGCTGGGTCAAAGCCAGATAAAACAGCACCATCAACATCAATGCCAGCAACACGTTGCGCGCCACACCCGAGATAATTACTATCATCGAACGGTCGAAAAACGGTTTTAATGCCGCATCTTTACTGACCTCTAACACCAAAAATCCCGGTCCAACGCCGACATAATCTGGCGTTTGCAGTTTAATTTGATAGGTTTTGTTGGCAGAGCTAATTTTTTGAGTGATCCAGCGGGTTTTCGAAGGGCCCAGCTTAGAATTGGACAGCGCCAGCGTTTTGCCCAGTTCATCTTTGATTTGGGCGCTGATAATAAAGGGGTATTGCAATAGACCATTAACCACCTCTTCGGCGAGGGTGGTGTCAAGGGTATTTACGGCACGGGTTGCGGGCGGACCACTGACAACCATGATCTGCTGAATGGTTTCATCAATACTGCTTTCCTGATTTTGATAATCACCAAAAACCTGCAACGAACTGAGCAGCAGACCAATCAAAAATGCCAGCACCAAGGTATATCGCGCCAGCCTTAACGCCAGCCGGTGTTTTAGTTTGACTCGTTCAGCCATTGGTGTTCTTTTAGTTCTTGTCGGTTAAAACAATGTCCACCTAATTTACTCCCCCA
>JABSOG010000831.1 GCA_013216025.1 Algicola sp.
TCGCCATCATCGCTGTTAAGCATACTGTTCCATGCCCAACTGCCTTGACCAAATGGAATGGCTGCGACGTAACCCAATTCGGCCGCCATTTGTTTAATCCCCAAATAACTCATCACTTCTGAGGGCGTGCCCGGCGCACCATGCAAAGCAATTAACAATCCGGGCGAGTCTGCGCTGGCACCCGATGCTTCAATCACGGCGTTGCGAGTTGTGCCTGCCACGTCGATGCCCAAACAGACTTCTGAATCGGCTAAAGTGCCACAAGGTTGTGGCACGACAACCGGGTCTGCTACCGGTGGTGTAACGACAGGTGTAGGTGTAGTTGATGCGCCGCCACTGCCGCCACCACAACCGGTTAATACGATACTCATTAGTGCGGCCAAAACGGTTAATTTGTTATTTCTCATTGTCACTCTCCAATTGAATTCGATTTGATTGTCTGTTTGCGTTGGCATTAATTACAACGGCTTAAGGAGGTTTTGGCGATAACGAACAAGTGATTTTTCGATGATGAATTAATGGTGATAAAAAACAACGTGTCAATGATAATACCTAGCAAGTTAATGGTTAACTTATTGATTATTATTAACAATCACTTATTCATCACCTCTTTAGTCACGTGTAGGTAAGGTTTTGTGGGGCGATGGCTTTGAAATTTTTGCCATTCATTGCTATTTTAACGGCTTCATCAATGAATTGTTTTGAAAGGTATTGTTATGAGATTTATCTATTGGGTTTTGTTTTCAGCTGTATTTAGTGTCAACGCCGCTGCATTCAAATTATCTGAAACGGTCAATATCAACAACATTGAAGCCGATGAGTCGATTGTGGCGCTGGCCCATCAAGTACTTAGCCACCCTGATTTTTCAAAAGCGAGAATCAGGCAAAAAATTGCGATATCTCTGGTTTCCCAAAACTACGCAGGCGCCAGTAAACTGATAAACCAACTCACCGAACAAAGCAGAACCGCCAAACCCTGGATAGCTGAATTATATACCCTTCATTATCGGGCATTTGTCGATGCAAAAATCTTGCAAAAAACCACAGCCCAGCCCTTTGAGCAGGCATTCACTACCAGTTTATTAAAAGCCAATGCCAAGGTGAATAAACGCTATTCGGTTTATTCTGCCGATTCTTTTGGTGGCAACGTAAAAAGACAAAAACGCCTGCTAACTGGCTTAATAAGTGAATTTTCGGGCAAGACTTTAGATTTCAAACAAGCCAAGTCTATAATTGTGCAACTCAATGCTTGGTCGCTGTTAAATCAAACCCAATCACTGGCCGCCAAGATATTAAAAAAAGAAGCCGACAAACACTACACCGAACTTAACAACCTCACTATTAATTTAAAAGATGGCACTTCGCTCGATGCGACGGTGTATTTACCAACCGGACAGATAAAAAAGCGGCCAAGTCTGTTGATTTACAATTTGTATGCTCAAGGGTGGAGCATTGACACCAAAGCCAAAGAAGCGGCCATGAGTGGTTACGCTGGCGTTTTGGTTTACCCCAGAGGCAAGGGTAACAGCACAGGGGCGATTGCGCCTTTTGAAACTGAAGCGCAAGATGCTTATGAGATAATCGATTGGATCAGCAAACAGCCTTGGAGTGACCAACAAGTTGGCATGTATGGCGGCAGTTACTTGGGTTTTGCTCAATGGGCAGCGACCAAAAAGTTACACCCGGCGTTAAAAACCATTGTGCCCTCTACAGCGGTAGTGCCCGGTTATAACGATAATTTGACTGAAAATGGCGTATTAAGCACCAATGCGCTGCCGTGGTTTCACTTGGTCGGTAATAACCCGACAATGGATTTTGGCACTTATTACGACCCGCGCTGGCAAGACACTCAACAACGATGGTTTAAAGAAGGGGCAGCTTTTAGCACTTTGGATGAAATCGATGGTCACCCCAATGCATTGTTCCAGCGTTGGTTGGCCCACCCCCATTACGATAAGTATTGGCAAAGTATGGTGCCCTACCAACAAGATTTTTCACACATCAATATCCCCATACTGTCTACCACCGGTTATTTTGACCATGCCCAGCATGGCAGCACTTATTTTTTCAAACAGCATTATAAATTCAACAATAAGGCGAAACACTATTTGTTAATTGGTCCTTGGGATCACTTGGGTGCCGCCTCTATGCCCGGGCCTACCATTGGCCCGTTTGAAATAGACCCGATTGCCCACATCAGCATTGATAAAGTGATATATGAATGGTTTGATTTTGTGCTCAAAGGCCAGCCGCGCCCGGCAATAATAAAAGACAAAGTGAACTATCAGGTCATCGGCACCAATCAATGGCGTCATGCGCCAACCCTTGCGGCCATGGCGAATGGCAAGTTAAAGTATTATCTGAATCTAAACGATGGCAAAACCCAGCAACAACTGACCTTGGTAAAACCAGCAAAGCCAACCCATAAAAAACAGACGGTCGATTTTGCGGATAGAAAAACCGTTAACGATTCGATGTCAGCCAATATTTTAAGCGACTCTTTACAGGCGATTGTACAGGACGGCAATGGTATAAAGCTCATCAGCGAACCACTGTTAGATTCAATTGATCTGAGTGGGCAGTTTACCGGCCAAATAAACGTTGAAATAAACAAAGCAGATATGGATTTTGTGGTGGTGCTTTTTGAGCTTTTAGCCAATGGGCAATACTTTAAGTTATCTCATTTTAAAGGACGCGCAAGCTACCTCAATTCGCCCAGCAAACGCCAGTTACTAAGCCCCAATACTAAGCAGGCTTTGGTGTTTAACAATACCCATGTTATCAGTAAAAAAATCGCAAAAGGCAGTCGACTGGTGGTGGTGATTAATGCCAATAAAAATGCAGATGATCAAATCAACTATGGTTCAGGCAAACCGGTTAATGAAGAAACCCTGAAAGATGCCGCTGAGCCACTGACCATTAAATGGTTAAATGACAGTTTCATCTCCATACCAATCTCGACTAAATAAAAAACAACACCTGCGCCACAGCGAAAGTGTTGTTTGGGTCAAGGCGTCAACCGACGCAATTACAAACCGGTAGAGGTTGCCACAAAGGCGCTATTGGCTACCGAAATAGATTTAACATTAATCAGCTGGCTACTAACACCGCTGCTGTCGCCACCGCCAAATGAGCTGCCCCATGTGTAAACTGTACCATCACTTTTAAGGGCGGCAAATGCGCTACCTTTTGGTGAGCTGTAAATGGCCACAACATTGGTCAAACCGGCCACATCGGCACTGTCGCCCCCGGAGTTGCTGCTGCCCCAGACGTTCACGGTACCGTCAGTACGCAACGCGGCAAATGCCGATGTATTGGCGATCACCGATTGTACTTTGCTCACGTTAAATACTATGCCATCGGTAACACCACCACCCCAAGTCACCAAATTGCCATTGCGTTGAACCGCAACAAAAGCGTGGGCGCTAGATTCGATTTTCACCACGTCGTACAGCAGGTTGCTAATGCCTGAACTGTCACCACCATCACCACTGGTGCCCCAGGTAACGACAGTGCCGTCACTTTTCAGTGCCGCATAACCATTGTCGGTTGTACTAAGACTCTGAACATTATCAAGCGTTGCCAACACCGAAGTATCACCCAAATAATAAGACGGTCCCCACGCAACCACGGTGCCGTCACGTTTAAGCGCAGCAAATGAATGGTAGTTGCCGACCACTTCTTTAACACCCGTTAACTGCGCGGTTACCGCCGAACTATCACCACCGTAATTTGACCCACCCCAGCTGATCACAGTACCGTCATGTTTAAGTGCAGCAAAAGCCCAATGGTTGCTATAAACGGCTTTGATGTTGTTAAGTTGACCGGTTACCGCACTGGTATCTATGGGCCACGCGACCACATCACCATTGGTTTTTAATGCGGCAAATGCGCCCCAAGTGCTGTGAATAGATTTAACATTGGTCAATTGTGCGGCCACCGCTGAGGTGTCACCA
>JABSOG010000832.1 GCA_013216025.1 Algicola sp.
ATACACAGGGCAATCAATTCGTCGCGGTTTTCTTCGAGCTTGTCGGCAATTTTCAATAAATACTCAGCACGCTCGGCAACTGGCGTGGCAGACCAAGGCGTAAACGCGGCATGGGCGTTGGTGAGCATTTGCTTCATTTCATCTTCGTCGGCATGGGTCAGATAACCGAAGACTTCGTTGTGATTGGCCGGGTTGGTGATAGCGGTATCCCATTTTTCAGGCGCGCTGCTTTTGTCGGTGACCAGCTTTTCTTTAACCCATTTTTCGAGGTTGGCTTTCATGGCCGTCACCTGATCGACATCGGTTAAATCGACACCTTTGGAGTTGCTGCGCTCTGCGCCATATAAGGCCGCAGGCAGTGGAATTTGTGGGTGGTACTTGCATTGCCATTGCTGAACGGTTTCGAGCGGGTCGACCAGCAGTGATTCTACCGGAATGTTTTCGTCGACAATGTTGTTTACAAATGAGCTGTTGGCACCGTTTTCGAGTAGACGACGAACCAGATAAGCCAACAAATCGGCGTGTTGGCCTACAGGGGCATATACCCGGCAAGCCACTTTGTCGTTTTCTACAACTTGGTCGTACAAAGGCTCGCCCATGCCGTGCAAGCGTTGGAATTCGAAACCGCTGTGGTTGTCGGTCATTTCTAAAATGGTGGCAACGGTATAAGCGTTGTGTGTGGCGAACTGTGGGTAAACCGAGTCGCGCATGTCGAGTAATTTTCGGGCACAGGCTTGATAAGACACATCGGTAGACTGCTTACGCGAGAACACTGGAAAATCTTCAAAACCTTCAGCTTGGCTGATTTTAACTTCGCTGTCCCAGTAGGCACCTTTAACTAGGCGAACCATCATTTTGCGGTTAGCTTTTTTAGTGATGTCTTTGAGCCAGTCCATGACATAAATGGCGCGCTTTTGATAAGCCTGTACGGCTATACCAAAACCGTTCCAGTTGCCCAAGTCGTCGTCGAGGAATACCGCTTCGATGATATCTAGTGAAATGTCGAGACGGTCGGCTTCTTCGGCGTCAACGGTAAAACCTATGTCGTAGCGCTTGGCTTGCATCGCCAGTGTTTTTAAACGGGGGATTATTTCGCTAACCACGCGTTCACGATGAGAGAATTCATAACGCGGATGAATGGCCGACAGCTTGATAGAAATACCTGGGCTATTTTCTGGGCCTCGTCCTGCGCCCGCTTTGCCGATGGCGTCGATGGCGTTAACGTAGCTGTCAAAATATCGATCGGCGTCAGCCATGGTGCGCGCACCTTCACCGAGCATGTCGTATGAATAGGTGTAACCTTTGGATTCTTTTTCGACTGCGCGTTTAACCGCTTCAGCGATAGTGCGGCCCATCACAAATTGGGTGCCCATAATTTTCATGGCGTAACGAACGGCTTCACGAATGACCGGCTCGCCGATGCGGCCTATGGTTCTTTTGAGCAGACCAAACTGTTCTTTTTTCATATTGTCAGAGTAATTGACCAACTTGCCGGTCATCAGTAAACCCCAAGACGAGGCGTTGACAAAAATAGAGTCACTGTTACCTATGTGTGCACCCCAGTCGCCATCGGCCAGTTTGTCCCGAATGAGACTGTCGGCGGTCTTTTTGTCTGGCACACGTAACAAAGCTTCGGCCAAACACATCAATACCACGCCTTCTTCGGTAGACAGGGCAAATTCGTTTAGCAGCGCATCAACGCCACCTTTACCCACTTGTTGTTTGCGAATTTCCACGACCAGCTTACGTGCTCTTTCCCAGGCGTTGGTGCGGGCGTTAACACCGACTTCGGCCAAAGGGATTAAATGATTTACAATCACATTTTCATCAACACGATAATTATCGCGGATGTTTTGACGAATGGGATCATGGGTAACCAGGGAACCGTTAAAAAGCATGTCAAACCCTCTTAAAATGAAAAAACACAGTGGCATTGATGAAAAAAGAAAAACTATTTTAGCCTAATGGCCGCAGAATATGCTGGTGTAATTCGTCATAATCCGCTAATTTATCGGGTTTAAGCCACCCCAAACCATAGAATCTACTGATATGAGTCAAACCAACAAACAGCGTCCACTCGACCGAATTGATTTGTCTATTTTAGACTGCTTGCAAAAAGATGCGCGAATAACCAACGTTAATCTTGCCAAAAAAGTCAACCTAAGTGCCAGCCCCTGCCTCGACCGGGTAAAAAGATTAGAGAACGAAGGATACATAGAACGCTACGGTGCCAAGCTCAACGCATCCAAGCTAAAGTTTGGCATGTCGGCCTTTATACAGGTCACGCTCGACAGCACCACGTCAGCCATTTTTGACCAGTTTAAGGTGGCGATAAACGAAATCAAAGAAGTGGCCGAGTGCCACATGGTGGCGGGTGGGTTTGATTATTTGGTGAAAATTCGAATCGGTGATATGGAAGGGTATCGGGAGGTATTAGGCCGAATTGTTGATTTACCCGGGGTGAGTAAAAACCACACTTATGTTGTGATTGAGAGTATTAAGGATGACTTGGGGTTGCCTATTGTTTAACATCGATAATCTCTTGGGGCGTTCAGGCGGATAAAATATGTTACAGCGAGATGTTATGCCAAATACTGGTGATGATTTTATTGCCCCGGTTTGTTTTGAGCAAATCGAAATCTTATTTCAAGATGAACATATCTTGTTGGTCAATAAACCCAGTGGTTTATTGAGTTTATCGGGCAAGCACCCTTTAAATAAAGACTCTGTTCATTACCGTTTAACCAAAGACTTTGAGACAGCCACATTGGCGCATCGTTTGGATTTTGGCACTTCAGGTATTATGGTCGTCGCGCTGAATAAATCTGTTAATGCGCATATCACCAAGCAATTTCAGCAACGTACGGTCAAAAAAACCTATACCGCAATTTTACAAGGGCATATTGCAAACGATAATGGCACGATCACTATTCCGCTTATCAAGGATGTTGACCGTTTTCCCTATCAAAAAGTCTGTTATACAACAGGTAAGCAAGCGGTGACAGATTATGTTGTGTTAGAGCGATGCTCATCACCTTTGTCAACGCGAGTATTGTTCTTGCCGCAGACCGGTAGAACCCATCAGTTGCGAGTACACAGCCGCGAAATAGGGCACTCTATTTTAGGTTGTGATTTATATGGTTCACAAATGTCAGGGCAATCGAGCCATGATATGGCTGAACGTTTACTGTTACATGCCACCACAATAGCGTTTACCCATCCTGTTACTGGACAAGAAATCGTGGGTGACAGCCCTTGTCCGTTTTAACAAGAGCCTTAAAACGCTGGTTATGCTTAAGCCGCAGTCAATTTGAGTTTTTTGTACTTGACTAACACTCGTTGCAGGCAAGGGGCGAACGGGTTACAGGCAAACAAGTCATCCATACGGAAGTCACTGGCCTGGCCATTATCGGCCATCACTTTAAGCACTGCCGATGCCGCATTAACCCCAGATTGCAACGCCCCTTCAATCCAGCCACCCTGGAAAGAACAGTTGTTATTGGCGACAAACACCCGTTTGGAAAAATCGGCTTTTTGTGACTTGGCATATTGATATTGATACACCATGTGACTGGTATATTGATATTGCTGGGGGAAATCAATTTTAAAGGCACCAAACAGCATCGGCTCTTTTTGCCAGATGATCGATTTTAAGTGATCGTGCTGGTCCTTCACCTCAATTTGTTTCAATGCTTGCGCAACATGGTTGCAGGCCGCGGTTTCCAGTGCCGTTTGGTAGGCGTTTTTTAAGGTGTAATCGCCGTTACCTTCGGGTTCGAGTTTCATGTCCGGATGGTAGTCTTCTAAACCCATGATCTTGACCGAGTCGTCACCCCAATTGTAGCTGATCAACACGTTGACACCAGCCTGGGCATCGTCAGGGTAAGGGTCCAAAAAGTAAATTTGCCGTGCCAGGGTGTCGGTCAACACACATTTGACCGGTGCATCGTTCAC
>JABSOG010000833.1 GCA_013216025.1 Algicola sp.
CCAGGGTGGTGTGAATGTGGGGGATCCCGAGATTCCAGTCAGAAAAGTCTGCCATACCCGCGCCCCAGCCGCCTTTGCCGCGAAAGGTTCGGCGAATCGCCACTTCAAGCCCCGAGTTACCCGGCAAACTCACATCCACTTGTTTAAAGCTGATTGAGCCGCTGTTTAGGTCAATTTGTTCACCTAACAAGTCGGTGGTTTCAGCTGTTACGTTTGGTGTGGCTTTTGAGCGCTCAAGAATGTTTTTGTCCATCGGCTCAGTTGAGTGTTTTTGATCACCGCCATCATCAGGTCTTTGCACGGCGCTGGCTGTGGGGGCTGTGACGATGTTGAAACTGCCTTTCTTTGACCCGCCTTTTTCAGTGAGCACATGTTTGTTGGCCACCCGGCTCATCAGATAGTCGTGCATTTTTTTTGAGGCTTTGGCTGGTTTGTTTTTGTTATTGTCTCCAGCGATAACCTGCGTGCTCAAACCCAATGGGATCAGAATGAGCAGCAACACTTTACTGATTGTTAAAGATTTCATTATTATTCGATTAAACTGCTATTTTGGGAAATTTCGCAGGATACTAATTCCCTAGATAGGCCATGTCAATGTTTTTATTCGTGGGCATGAAATTACCTTTTACAGTAGTGTAATTTAACCCCTAGGAGCCTGCCTAAGCACTGCGACAATAATTCAATACCCAACCTTTAAATTTGTCGACTTCGAGTCTGCGTTGGGTATGAACGTAATCAAGTGCAATCATATGTTTGCTAAAAGCGGCATGACTTTTACGGCCTGGGTCGACCAAAATCACTTCACATGCGGGGTTGGCATGGCGTTCAATAAATTGGCATAGCTGGGCGACATGTTGTCGTTCGTATAAAACATCTGAACCTATCACCACATCAAATTTGCCCAAGGCATCGTATTCATCCAGCCAATTTGCCTGTAAAAAAGGGATAGTTTTAGCCTGATTTAATCGGATATTTTCGGTCAAAAAACCGGCGGCCTCTGGATGGTAATCTGTTGCGGTGATGTCGGCTTTTTGGTGGTTGAGCAGTAAACTGGCCAGTGCCAGACCACAACCCACTTCAAGTATGCGTTTGCCTTTGAAATCAAAGTCTTTCATTTCATTAGCCAACATTTTGCTCGAATCCCACACCACCCCAAACAACGACCATTGGGCTGAGGATATGCCCATGGCTTCGGCTACGCCAAAGGTGTCTACAAATTCTTGTTTACTTCTGAGGCTGCGAATATGAATATCGATGTCATCAAATTCATAGGTTTGATATCGAACTCTAAGAACGGTCATAATTTTTCTCTGTGCTGCGAATAAAAACGTGATAACTGAGGTCAAAGCCAAGTTTTGTTTTCGAAAACTAGGCTCTGCCCCCATTATCTCTTAAGACCGTGAAAGCCAAACCGTTAACTTGTTGCGGCCTTTGTCTTTACTAAATCTAAACAACAAGTCGGCCTTGCCATCATTGTTGATGTCTTTGATTTCGACCGAACCTTTGGCAGGCAGGTCGATATCGTATTTGGACCCTCTTCGGGAAAACAAGCGACCATCGCCACCGTTGAATATACGAAACTCGTCGTCATCGGTTTGCTTGACCAAATCTTTGATGCCGTCGCCATTAAAATCTTCAACGGCCAAAAACGGTTTGCCTTCGCCGCCATTGTTATCGTCCATGTCGATTTGTACTTCGAGTTCATCCTCGTAGGCTGGTTTTGTGCTAAAGGTGTGGTTTTTGCCCATCGGGTAAAATTGCAGGTCCATGTCGATTGAACCTGACATTAATGACATCATGGCGCCAACTCCCATCTCTAGACTCATGGTGTAGTAATCTTGCAGGCCATCGTTGTTGATATCATCGAACTCGATATCGCCCTGACCCTTAATTTGCATCTCGGTGTCGCTCTTTGGCGAAAAAGACAGTAACCCGTTGTTTAATCGACCAAAACGCACCGGGTATTTGCTACTTGACGACATGAGTCCGTCGCGTTTGTGTATTTGGGTGATCAAATCCATCAAACCATCGCCATTTAGGTCTTTAAGCGCTTCAAAGCGAATATTCACATCGGCCTTTTCGCCTTTGTCTTTCATTTGTCTTTTTTGTTTCATGCCCAAAATACCGGCATTTAACGTAATAGTTGTCGCGGTGGTGGCAAAGCGTTGCTGTTTGTTTTGGGCAAATACCCTCAATTCGTTGTCGATTTGAAAAGCCAAATCCGCTAAACCATCATTGTTAACGTCCATTGAAGTGGCTGGGTGCTCAGAAAAATTAACGCCACTGCTGGTAATTTGGCCCTGTGGGCCCAATTCAAGCTTCTGGTGTTCAAATTCGCCATCTGCGGTTTGTACGTACAAGTTAATGTTGTCAAAGTTGCTGGTGATCACATCACTCAAACCATCACCATTACTATCGATGATAAAATCTTTGCGCTTGGCCCCTATGCTTTGCTGGCCTTTGTAGAAACTGTCGACGGGTAAGCGTTTTACAATGGTTGCTGTTTTAAGGTTGTAAACCAACACCTCGTCGGCGGTGAAGTAAAACAGTACATCATCAGCTACATTAGCCAGCTTGCCTTTGTTATAAAACAATGTGTTGTCGGGCATTTTGATGATTTTTGCCTGCGGAGCTGCTTTTGTATTGTTTTGAGTGGACTTTTTAGCGCTGCCCACATCAGCAATGTGAGTAAAAGATTGGCCGCTTTGGATCAGCAAGTGGGTTTTGTTGTTATCGAGGGTGAAATAAGTCAGTTCGCCAGTGACTGGCAGTTCGGCGTTAATGGTTTGTTTGGTGAAATTAAGTTTTGCGGGTCCTCTGGCAAAAGACGGTGCTGAACAAAGCAGGCTCAACACAACCAGATTGGTTGATAATTTGGCAATAAATGACATAAATGGTCCATTGGGGGAGTTAAAAACACCGGGGCATTGTAACAGGCTTTTGTGAACGGCGGGTGAATGGACTATCGAAGGGGATATTACAAAGAAAAGGGGGCGAATGCCCCCAAATTAAACGATTTAATCAGTAAACAAGCCGTTAGCCATCTTGAGTAATGACTTCAATCAACTCACCAAGGACTTTTTCGGCATCAGCATTTGGCACCTGACAAGTACCGGCGACCATGTGACCACCGCCGCCGTATTTAAGCATCAGTTCGCCGATATTGGTTTCTGATGAACGATCGAAAATCGACTTGCCGGTGGCATAAACGGTGTTTTGTTTTTTCAGGCCCCACATTTGGTGAATCGAGATATTGCACTGAGGAAACATCGCGTAAATCATAAAACGGTTGCCTACGTAGATGATTTCTTCTTCGCGCAGGTCAAGCACTATCAGGTTCTCGTGTATGACGGAACAACGCTTTAGTTGCTCTTTGAATTGCGCTTCATGCTCAAAGTATAAATCGTAACGTTCTTTGACATCTGGCAGGGTAAGTATTTCGTCGATGTCGTGGTTGCGACAGTAGTCAATCAAATCCATCATCAAGTTGTAGTTTGAGATCCTGAACTCTCTAAAACGACCCAACCCGGTGCGGGCATCCATCAAAAAGTTAAGTAATTCCCAACCTTTAGGGTTAAGTACTTCTTCTTTGTTGTATTGGGCCGAATCACCTTTATCTACCGCATCCATCATTGCATTCCACTGAGACGGAAAGACATCGTCGCCACCATAATAACGCCAGACGACCCGAGCGGCTGAGGGCACATAGGGGTCAATGATGTGATTGGGGTTTTTATCTTTGTTGCGATAAGTTTCGGATAAGTGATGGTCAAATGACAAGTGGGCCGAAGCGACATAAGGCAGGTTGGTGGTGATATCTGCATCGGTGATCGCTACTGCGCCAGACTGCATATCTTTTGGGTGAACAAAAGTAATCTCATCGATTAACGCCAAATGCCGTAACAATACAGCACATACCAGACCATCAAAATCACTGCGGGTCACTAATCGA
>JABSOG010000834.1 GCA_013216025.1 Algicola sp.
TGCCGTACACCACATCATTGGGTAAACCATCGCGTTTTCGATAACTCTTGAACTTGCCACTGTTGGGATCAAAAAGGTTCAAACCACCGACAGTGCCCACCCAAATGCGCCGCTGGCTATCTTGTAAAAATGAGGTCACTACGTTGTGGCTGATACTATCGCTATTGCCATCCTCATGGGTATAAGCGCTGAAGCTATCGGTTTTGTCGTCATATTTGTTCAGCCCACCTACCGTTCCAACCCAAAGCCCCCCGCTATCATCGAGCAGTAATGCCGTGATCACTTTGTGACTGAGGCCGCCATCATCTGGGGTCTTGCTGGTATTGTAGCGAATAAAACGCCCGGTTTGCTGGTCGAACCGGTTGAGACCATCATCGGTGCCGACCCAAAGCTTGCCACTGGCATCCTCCCGAATGGTATTGACACGATTATGGCTAAGACTCCAGGGATTAGTTTCATCAGGTTGATAATGGGTGAATTGCTGGGTTTGTGAGTCAAACAGGTTCAGCCCACCGCCCAGAGTACCCATCCATAATTTCCCCTGACCGTCTTCGAATATTGAAGAAACCACATTGTGACTTAAGCTATTGGGATTACCCTCTTGATGAGCGTAACGAATAAACTGGTCTTTTTGCGAGTCATAACGGTTTAACCCATCACCTGTGCCCACCCATAAACGACCTTTGCTGTCTTTGTGTATCCCTTTGACGATACTGTTGCTCAAACTGCCCTGATTGCTAGGCTCGTGTTTGAAATGACGAAAGGAGACTTGTTTAGGATCGTATTTACTGACGCCACCACCACCAGTACCCACCCACAAAATACCGGTAACATCGGCAAAAATGGCGCGAACATCATTGTGGCTGAGACTGGTTGGATTCACCGGAATATTTTTGTACACAGAAAACTGCTGATTTTGCGGGTTGTATCGATTCAAACCGCTTTCGGTACCTATCCACAAAACGCCACTGGCGTCTTCAAAAATGGTTTTAACATCTGCGTGGCTTAAGCTGGTCGGATTGTTGGCATCAACGGTATAACGAACAAACCGTTCGTCACTAAGATTAAATCGATTCACCCCACCGCCCTGAGTGCCCACCCACAAATTACCAGCAGAGTCTTGATGAATAGCCCAGATTGAATTACTGCTTATACTGCTAGTATCGCCCGGGTTGTTGGTATATCGCACAAAGCGTTGACTGGTGGGGTCAAAGCGATTAAGACCACCGCCATCGGTCCCCACCCACACAGTGCCCTTATTATCGATAAACACCGAACGAATGGTATTGTTGCTCAAACTACCCGAGTTACTTTCATCAAAGCGGTAATTGGTGAACTGGCCAGATGTTGCATCAAAACGGCTAAGCCCGCCCTCGGTGCCAACCCACAGTATACCTTCGCTGTCTTGAGTGATAGAACGCACCACATCATGGGCGAGGCTGTTGTCGTCTTGGGGGTGACTTTTAAAAGCAACAAAGCTGTCGCTTTGGGGATCGTAGCGGTTAAGACCGGCTTTGGTACCAATCCAGAGAATGCCACCGGCGTCGATGTACAGGGTGTTGATCCAATTATCAAGCAGTGAGTCAGCATCTTGGGTATCGTGTTTGTAAATGACAAATTCATAACCGTCATAACGGTTCAAGCCATCTTCGGTGCCGAACCACAAATACCCCAGTCGGTCTTGACGTATCGAACTGATGGCACTGATTGACAACCCCTCTTTAATCGATAATCTCTCGAAACGAATCGACGATTGTGATGCCTGTACACTAAGGGAATAACTCAGGCTAAAACTAAGACTAAATAACAAAATAAACAGCGAAATTATTAGGCGCATTGGACTTCTTTTATATCGGCTTATCAGACGGCTAGAGTATAAGCGACTTTATGCTATTTGGACACAGAATAAGGTGACACTAACCCGTGACATTAAAGGAACCAAAACGATGTTTTGAGTGAGCGTTTAATAAAATTACCTATTTACCTAATGATCATCTAAGGTTCAAGACCTAACTCCATTTGCTCAATAAAAAGTCGCAACAGTGCAGATTAATGTAAAAAGATCTTGTTGGAACGTTCCAGTGGTGTTTTAATGATCTTGCGCCGTTTTGCGAACTTTACAAAACGATCGTAACTGTGGCCCAGTGACCCCCACACAAACTGTGAACATGGGCTGTTACATGTCAATGCTTTGGAACGTTCCAAAGCAATCTAACAAAAGCAAAATAATAAAGGAATCATTGGAGTATACTATGAGAAAATTACCCTTTTTAAAAAGTGCGCTGGCCTTAGGCATAGCCTGCACATCAACCGCCGGACGGGCAGCTGACGATGCCCTGCAGAGTATCGTACTCAAACCCGAAAAAATCATAGTGACTGGCTCGCGTATTGCCCGAACCAATCTTGTATCAGCGGCTGCCGTGACCGTTATTGACAAAGCGGCTATCGAAGCCAGCCCCTACAAAAACATCGGTGATATTTTACAAACCATGACGGTATCCCAACCGGCTGCCAATTCACTGTCTGCCAACGGCAGTGGTGCGGTGCGGTTTGATCTCAGGGGCATTGGTGCGCGGCGTACCCTTATATTACTTAACGGAAAACGACTACCAGCGGGCGGTAAAGGGGCTGATTCTTCGGCCGACTTGGGTGCCATTCCAACCGCAATCATTGAACGCGTCGAAATTTTGATGGATGGCGCCTCTGCCATTTATGGATCTGACGCCATTGCCGGGGTGGTCAACATCATTACCAAAAAAGACTTTGAAGGGTTTGAAGTCAGCGCCGGATACGGTGATAACCTCGACCGTGACGGGGCTAAGTCTAGCATCGAATTACTGGCGGGGGTTTCGGGTGACAAAGGTAACATCACTTTTTCTGGCAGCTACTCAAAAGATGATGCGATTTATTCAAGTCAGGTACCTTTTTCGGCCAACGTCAACCGCCTGATGAATGACGGCTCTACCGTGCCTTGGGGTAGTTACTGGTTACCATGGACAGCTGTCACTGATCCTGACGGCAACCGTTTAACCCGTGGACCTGACTATGGAGACTACCACACCTTTGGCGATTCAGACCGATACAATTATTTTGAACAATCCTTTTTGCAACAACCCACCGAAAAATACACCATGTCGGTGATGGGCAATTACGAATTGGGCAATGTGGTAGGCTCAGAAGATGTAGCTTTTGATTTTGAAGTGTTGTATTCACATCGTAACAATGATTCGAATTCTGCCGCCCAGCCCCTGATCCCCTGGATTGGTGGTTATGACGACATTCCTATCGCCAAAGATAATTATTACAACGAGCAATTTGGTCCAAGGGATGCCGATGGTAATCCGTATGATATCTTCAAATGGTCAAAACGAATGAATGAATTTGGCCCGCGACAAAGCCGCTTTGCCGCCGCCCAATACCACCTTGCTTTGGGACTGGATGGTTTTATCAATGATGTTTGGTCGTGGCAGGCTGGTTACACTTTTGGCCGCTATGAAAGTCAGGAAACCCGAGAGGGCGTATTTAACTGGGCACGGGTACGTGAAGCGGTAGGCCCTACTCACTTTAATGATCAAGGCGAACTGCGGTGTGGCGAAGGACCTGAAGACATTACGTATGTCCAATCCACCTGTATTCCGTTGAACGTATTTCTGGAACCCGGTCAAACCCAAGACCCTAGAGCTATTGCTTATGTTTCTGGCGACTGGTCTAATGTAAGCTACGGTTTTTCATCCGTGCAAACGGCAACATTTGATATTACAGGCACTGTGTATGAGCTTGATGCGGGTCCCGTAGGCTTTGCGACCGGCTTGTCACACATGACGCTCAAGGGCCGCAAACAAACCGACAGCAATGCGGTTCATGCAACGACAACCGACGGTAATGGACGCCCAACGGGCGGTGGTTATAACGTCAGCGAAGCTTATGTT
>JABSOG010000835.1 GCA_013216025.1 Algicola sp.
ACGGCGTATCTCCATATTATTATTCAATATAACTGCATAAAACAATCATCTAGACGGTATGAAGGACTATAACGGAGAAAAGCATAAGATAAAAAAGCAACAGATCAGGTCTTTTTTACCTTCTTTTGAGCTTCGGCAGCTCTTATATAACAATCAGTTCGCCATGAATCGCACCGGCTTCTTTTAACGCTTCAAGGATAGCCATTAAATCCCCTGGGGCTGCGCCAACTTCGTTAACCGCCCTAACCAATTCGCTGAGGGTAACCCCCGGCTCAAAGACAAACATTCGAGTATCATCCACTGCAACATCGACAATAGAACGCTCGGTCACCACGGTTTCACCGCCTTCAGAGAAGGCATCGGGTTGAGTCACTTGCTGATTCTCTGCGATGGTCACTGTCAGGCTACCGTGGGTAACTGCTGCAGGCAATAATCTGACGTTTTTGCCAATCACGATAGTACCCGTGCGAGAATTAACGATAATTTTGGCTGATTCGTCTGCCGGTTCAAATTCAAGGTTTTCGAGTACCGACAGGTAAGAGATGCGCTTTGAGATATCTCTGGGGGCGGTGACTTTCACAGAGGCCGCGTCAAGCGGCGTAGCAACTTGGGCATTAACACTACCACCAAACATGGTGTTGATGGCATCAGACAAGCGTTTTGCGGTAGTAAAATCCGGGCGACGCAAGTTAAAGGTAATGTAATCGCCTTGGCCGAAAGGACTGGGCACGGCTCGTTCGACAATCGCGCCATTGGGAATTCTGCCAACGGTAGGGGTATTGATGACCACTTTCGAACCATCCAGACCTTCGGCACCCAGACCGCTGACGATCAAAGAGCCCTGGGCAATGGCATAAACTTGTTGATCAAGACCTTTCAAAAAGGTTTGGATCAAGGTGCCTCCCTTTAAACTCTGCGCACTGCCGATGGAAGAGACGGTAATGTCAATTTTTTGCCCTGGCTTGATGAAAGCCGGTAATTCGGCGTGCACCGCAACTGCAGCCACATTTTTAATCTTGGGTTTGATGCCCGCTGGCAAGGTGATGCCAAAGTTATTCAGCATCATTTTAAAGCTCTGCTCGGTAAAGGGGCTATTTTCACCAGTACCGGGCAAACCAACGACCAATCCATAACCGACCAATTGGTTGGCACGTACGCCTTCAATGTCTGCTACATCTTTGATACGTACAGCCTGTGTTTGCCCGGTCCAAACCAAAGCGGTGATCAGTAATAATATTTGGATTAATCGAGTCATGAAAGTATCTCCTGTTGAGAATAAACTCAGCCAACAGCAATAAAGCTATTGTGAAAGTGATTTGATCGTTATTACACGGTAGGCCGAAGATTAGAAAGGCCACCAGTCGCTGCTGAAGAATTTAGAGAACCAACCTGGCTGTTGTCCTTTGTGGAAACTACCAGTGCCACTGTATTCAATCCGAGCATTAGCCACTTTAGTTGACATTATGGTGTTGTCTGACCCAATGTCCTGTTGACGAATGACACCGGTTAGCCGGATATATTCGCTGCCGGTATTCAAATCAATCCATTTCTCACCCCGGATCATCAAGTTACCATTGGGATAAACGCGAAGCACGTTAACTGAAATGCTGCCCGACAAGCTGTTGCTTTGGTCAGCCTTTGAATCACCCTTATAATCATTGGATGCATCCAGGCCAAACTGGATCGATTTGGACCCCAGATTAATCGGCAAACCGCCAAACCCGGTAATCGGGTTGAGGGTATTGGTCGACTCACTACCGTATTCATTCTTGGCATTTTTTGATGCGCTGGTACTTTCTTGCAGGTTGACGGTAATGATATCGCCAATCATGCGCGCCTTTGAATCTGAATACAGGCTGCTGG
The DNA here is from genome assembly GCA_013216025.1 of Algicola sp. Classification (GTDB taxonomy): domain Bacteria; phylum Pseudomonadota; class Gammaproteobacteria; order Enterobacterales; family Alteromonadaceae; genus JABSOG01. The sequence goes on from JABSOG010000835.1 coordinate 1,864, forward strand.
TGTTCGCTTTGGTAAACAATGAACCGGTTGGCACTATTTGGTCATCAGGTTCTTCGGGTATCACCGGGGCATAAAAATTACTGTCAGGTCTGATCGGTTCACTTTCGGTAGACGTACAACCAGCCAATAACGAAATAGGCAGTAACAATGGCAACAAGATAACGAATTTCATAATAACCCCTATAACTGCTGAATTGCGGTGCCAAGCATTTGGTCAACCGATGAAATAACTTTAGAGTTCATTTCATAAACCCGTTGAGATTGAATCAAATTAACCAGTTCTTCGGTAACATTAACGTTTGAAGTTTCGAGTGCGCCCTGCACTAGGGTACCTAAACCTTCCAGCCCAGGAGTGCCCTGTACTGGTGCGCCACTAACGGCGGTTTCGGTAAACAGATTTTGTCCGATGGGTTCCATACCGGCTGGATTGATGAAACTTGAAATGGTGATTTGACCCACGTTGACGTTATCGGCAGTGCCTTTAATCCTTACTGATACCTGGCCATCTTGTGAAATGGTCACCGACTGGGCGTCTGGTGGAATAGTGATCGCTGGTTGCACTTGAAAACCCGCACCAGAGGTCACCATTTGCCCGGTCTCATTGGTGGTGAACTGACCGTTACGGGTATAAGCCAAAGTGCCGTCAGGCTGCAAAATTTCGAAAAAGCCTTTGCCCTGCACCATCACATCCATGGGGTTTTCGGTGGTCAGCATATTACCTTGTGAAAAATTCTTTTGGGTGGCAACCACCTTGGTACCTGCACCAAGCATCAAACCGTTGGGCAATTGAGTATCGGTTGAAGAGCGACCGCCGGGTTGGTTGACGTTTTGATAAAGTAGATCTTCAAAAATAGTCCGACTCTTTTTGTAACCGACGGTGCTGGCGTTGGCCAAGTTATTGGAGATCACCGAAATGTCTCTTTGTTGGGCGTCGAGGCCCGTTTTACTGATCCATAATGCTGGGTGCATAAGTCACCTCCAAAAGAATTAAAATTTTAAAATGCGTTATCTATTGCTACAGACCTGGCGTTCACACAACCCGGAAAATCTGGTTATGGTGTTTGTCGTTCTCTTCTGCCGTTTGCATCATTTTGATCTGCATTTCGAACTGACGCTGAATGCTGATCAGACTGGTCATTTCACCAACAGCATTGACATTGCTTGATTCAAGCATGCCGCTAACAAGAGTCACCTCGCCCGCTGCATCTTCGTCTTTGCCGTCCTTGCGTCTGTACAATCCATCTTTACCTTTGTGAATATCAGGATTATTTGGGTTGACCAGTTTAATTCGGTCGATGTCTTCCAAAGCATTAGCGGGTGCACCCTGAGGTTTGACTGTGATGGTACCGTCTCTGCCAATCTCCACTTTTTCAAGCGGTACCGGCAAAGTGATTGGACCGCCATCACCCATAACCATCAATCCATTGGCGGTTTCAAGCGTGCCATTTTCGGTTATTTTAAGATTACCTTTACGGGTAAAGGCTTCTTTGCCTTCGGCATCCTGAACCACAATCCAGCCTTTGCCTTCAATGGCGATATCGAGGTCGCGACCGGTGCTTTTTAGCGCACCATCGTCAAAGTTTTGGCTAGCGATTTCAGTCATGGCGAAAACTCGGGTCGGTAACCCTTCACCAAAAGCCTGCATTGAACGCGCTTGCTCCATATCGGCTTTAAAACCATCGGTTGCAGCGTTTGCGAGGTTATTGGCGCGCACCGCAATGGCGTTAAGATTCTGTTTGGCGCCACTGGCGGCGACATATAACATACGATCCATAACTTACTCTCTTGACACTTTGGGCCATTAATTAAACATATTGGGGGAGTTGCAAGGAGGGTGCCAAGGTTTTTTGACGGTGCTCTTAGGGGCGTGAGGGTTGAGGTTTTCGTCGCTGGTGCGACGAGGTGGAGTCAGCGACGGATGCCTGGATTTGCAGTAAAGCAGGCCTTAGCAGCAAGGTAATCACTACAAATCCAGCCGTCCGTCTTGGAGGGAAAGCCACCATCCTCCCCTACCGCCGAATGGGTTTCACTTAATAATACATGCCATTCACTTAGTG
>JABSOG010000836.1 GCA_013216025.1 Algicola sp.
TATGGGGCGGCTACAATGCCTCGGGCCATACGATAGCCATCAACACCGATAGCCAAAATCCAACCGTAAGCCTGAAACTACACAAATCATGGTCTCAAGGCGGAGACTATCTGCCGTATTATATTGTCGTCGACGCCTTCCCTGCGGGACCTGCCAACGCCATGGGCGTAATTGCGGTCAACAAGCACGCACACTTGGGTAAAGTGGCCATTCCGCTGGTGCAATTTGAACCCGGCTCGCCAATTCGCGACACCTACCCGCCCACACCCAGTGATGGTTTTGGTCTGTTTGGTGGCGGACCCTTGGGTGGCCAAATAGGCATCCCCTCATACTTTATGCCCGAGAAAAACTACAGCCCAATGTGGCACATCGGCTTTACTCACTGGCTTGAGCCACAAACCGAGGTAGTCAAGTCCATCGCAAGACTTAAAGAATTGCGCGCCGAAGGTAAATTGGAGATTGTCGAATTCCCACCTCCAGTCGTGGGCACCGACAATTATGACTTCAACCATCCCAATGCGCCTCATGTGGTGAACTGCCCCACACCAATGACCGTAGATGGTGCCATTCACATGGCTAGGAATTTGGGCCGGTAGGAGCTTTGCTGCTGCAGCTCCTACCAAAACCTTACCGTATTTTGATAGGTGTCTGATTTTTACTATGCAAATTACCACCAAAATTGCACAGACTAATAAGTATGTTCGAGTATAGAAAAACAAGGAAATAGCAGTATGAAGAAAGTTAGGTTAGCAGTCGTGTTTTCACTAGTGATGCTGTTCCTCGGCTTCGTTTGGCCAGGCGCGGTTAATGCTGAATCACGTTGGGGGGCCGAGTATTTCCCCAATCATCCGCTGACCACCCACGAAGGTAAAACGGTGCGTTTTTTTGATGATTTGATCAAAGACAAAATCGTGGTGATCAACTTTATCTATACCAGTTGCCCCGATACTTGTCCGTTGGAGACCGCGCAATTAACCCGAGTCGCCCGTATCCTGGGCGACAGGATTGGCAAAGACGTGTTCTTTTACTCCATCAGCATCGACCCTGAGCATGATACCCCGGCGGTATTAAAAGAATATCGAGAACGGTTTTCAGCCAACTGGACATTTTTGACCGGCGACATTGTGCAAATTGCCGAACTGCGCAAAAAACTGGGGCTTTATATCGCCGAAATTCAAGATGGATCGAACAACCACAATGTCAGCATGATCATCGGCAACCAAAAAACCGGTCGCTGGATGAAACGCTCACCGTTCGAAAATGCCTACGTACTGGCCGACCAAATCGGCAATTGGCTAAATGGTTGGAAATCACCACAAAAATCCGCCGATTATGCCTCGGCCCCCAAACTGCGTAATCTGGCAACAGGCGAAGAGTTGTTTCGCACCCGCTGCACCCACTGTCATACCGTTAACGGCAATGAACAGCCCGGTGCATTAGGGCCAGATTTGTTAAATATCACCGAACGACGAGAAATGTTTTGGCTGATAAACTGGTTGCGCGCACCCGACCAAATGATCAAAAATAAAGACCCCATCGCGCTGGAATTAATGAAAAAATACAACAATTTGGCCATGCCCAACATGCGCCTAAACCAACTCGAAGCCGGTGAACTGCTCACTTACATCAAAGAACAAAGCCACAAGGTCGAACATTCTAATGAGGCATTGAAAAAAGCCAATGCTGCCCACACCAAAACACGTCATTCCAATACTCTTCATTTAAAAACAATAGTCACTATCGAAAATGCTTGGGTGCGCAAAGCCGTGCCCGGCGCCAAGGTTCAGGCCGGTTACATGATATTGAGCAACCCAACTGACCAACCCATTGAATTGATTGGCGTTGAATCGATGTTATTTGAACAGGTAGAACTTCACGAAATGTCGATGCGCGATGGCATGATGTCAATGGACTCACTCGACAAAGTAGTGATCCCAGCCAAAGGCCAGGTCAGCTTTAAACCCGGTGGCAAACACCTGATGATGCACCAGCCCAAATCGACATTTGTCAAAGACCAGTGGGTGCCGCTGACGTTGAGTTTTAAGTCTGGAGACAAACAGGTGGTGAATGTGAAGATTGAGGCGCGTTAGGGGACAGATTTACAGTTTCCATCAAACCCAATTCTTGCAACAATTTGACACAGTATTGCCCCCCCAAAAGCAATAACAATGAAAGTAGACTACGATTATGGTCTTGCTTTATAAGCATATTCACCCCATTTTATTTGTAAGGAGCATAAATAGTGCTTTTAAGAATGTCATTACCCCAAAAATTTATTTTTCTCAGTGCTGTTTTATCTTCATTTATCGTCATCTTAACGCTGATTAATATGTCACGCCTTAACACTATGGGGCATCATATTGAGAGCATAGAAAAAAAAGACATTCCGCTGACAAAGTTAATTACCGCCATTACCGAGCACCAACTAGAGCAAGAAATCTATTTTGAACAGGCGTATCGTTTTGCATTAGAGTTACAGACTGAAGAACATGCCTTAACCAGTTTTCAACATGCCCGGAAAGAATTTGTAAACTTTGACCAAAAAGTAAAAAAAGAAGTGAAAAAATCAGAACAACTACTACAGACGTTTATTGGTAATTCTACTGAATCAATACTTGTTGCTGAATTTAGAAAACTGCTAAGCCAAATGAATAAAATAGATCAACACCATGAAACTTGGAGTAAGCATGCCACAGAGATACTTGATGCATTGGAAAATAACCAAATGCATCAAGCTGCCGAACTATCAAAAATTGCCGACAAGGAGTCAACAAACTTAGAGCATGAAGTTTTAGAAGCTTTAGAAACAATAGAAAAATTCACTGAAAATGCCATTGTTAGCCTAGACAAAGAAGAACAGCAGATGTTTATTGAAGGCATTTTCATCACTATATTCTCGATTATATTAACTACAGGGCTATCGATATATATCGTTCGACGGCTACATATTGACATAGGTAAACTCAATTACAGTATCAAACAGCTTGAATCAGGAGAATTAGGCAGCAGCTTTAAAAGTAAAACGATTAGCCAAGACTTGGGGGCTATGCTAGATAATGTTGATGAATTAAGAACAACGCTTTCATCAACGATCAGCACCATAAATGATGCCAACAACAAAGTCACTAATGAAGCCCAAAATGTGAGTGAATTAACCTCACAACTGGTCACTCAAATTGAAAATCAAAATTCTGAAATCAATATGCTTGCCGTGGCACTTGAAGAAATGGGCGCAACCTCGTCAGATATCGCTAAAAACTCAGAAAATACTCAAATATCAACCAATGACGCAAATCAGCTTTCAACGCTCAGCCAAAACGATATGCTTGATGCCACAAATGCGATGCAAAAGTTAACCAATAGCATGACATCAAGTGCCAAAAACATTACCGCCTTAGAGACACATGGGCAAAACATCACTTCGGTGCTCGATGTGATTAAAGGTATTGCCGATCAAACAAACTTGTTGGCGTTAAATGCAGCAATTGAAGCGGCCAGGGCTGGAGAACAGGGCAGAGGTTTTGCCGTTGTCGCTGATGAAGTGCGAACGCTGGCACAAAGAACGCAAGATTCGACAACCGAAATTGAAAATATGATTCAAGGTTTTAAAAACGAAACGGGTAGTGCGGTCAAAGGGATGAATGAAAGTAAAGTGAATTCTGACTTTATGCTGGCCACATCACAGAAATCAAACCATAACTTAGTAAAAATAAGTGAATCTATTACAGAAATTAATGATATGACAACACAAATTGCCAGTGCCGCTGAGGAGCAATCAATGGTGATCAGTCAGTTGACCGAGAATATAAACTCAGTGAACGACCTATCAACTAAGAACTTGGCATCGGTTGTAGAAATATCAACAACAAGTGACGAATTTTCCAAGCTTGCCAATCAATCTAAGCAACTGATCAGCT
>JABSOG010000837.1 GCA_013216025.1 Algicola sp.
AGCAGATATCCACCGCTTTTGCTAATACCTTGTAAGGCTTGCTGGCGCTTGTTCCCGCGATTAGCGCCAGAAAAGGCACTACGACCAGAAATTCTGCGCTCACTATTCGCGGTATCGGCACAATTTCTTTTAGTATTGCTGCCGAACCCAGTGTTTCTACCGTGGTAGATGGGGTCGTGTTAGGGCGTTCTGGACAGGCTTTTGCCGATCTTTTTGATGTGGAGCGAATTGAAATTTTACGTGGACCACAAGGCACGTTGTTCGGTAAAAACGCATCGGCTGGCGTTGTCAATATTATTACCGAAAGTCCTTCTGATGCGTTCAAGGTAAAAGTGAATATGTCGATGGGCCAAGACAGCGAATACCGTACTTTAGTGAAAGTGTCTGGCTCACTAACTGATGATGCGCTCGCTAGTGTTAGTGTGTTAAAAGCTGGATTTTCTGGCTATATTGATAACGTATATAACAATGAAACGGTCAATGGCTATAACAGAGAAGGAATGAGAGTAAAGCTCAACTATCATGTTGATGAAGATACCACGGCCAAGTTCATCGTTGAACACTATAGTGCAAATGATGATTGTTGTGCGGATCTTGAAGGCTTACCTAGTGGCAGAAACCCCGGCTCTGAATCGTCTCCCCATAGCAACGGCGTAGTGAATAATGTCGCCGATATCGACTTAGCGCAAAGAGCGATTGATCATGATTTTGCAACCCGTACCATAGAGAAAAGCAACGCAATTTCAATGCAACTAGATAAGAAAATAGGTGAATTTGAACTGACTTCAATCACCGCGCATCGTGTTTGGGAAAATACAGAATTTCGCGAAGGTGATTTTACTTCAATTGCTGGTGATTCGACTCAACCCGTATTTGGAGTCCCTTTTCAGCTACACGACATTGGGCCACAGAAATGGCGTCAAACGTCACAAGAGCTAAGGATTGCTTCCCCCCAAGGCGAAACCAACGTCTATCAAATTGGCTTATTCCTTTGGAATATGACGTCACAAAGAAGCTTTACTCGCTTTGCTAGCTGCCAAAATAATGCGGGTCAAAATGACCCGATCTTAGCCGCAAATCCGGGCCTGACCTGCAATGCCAACGATATTGTTGATGCTACCGGTTATATGAGCACTTCCTTCGACAATATGGCGATATTCAGCGACGGTAAATACAACTTTAGTGATGATTTGCGTTTACTCTACGGATTGCGCTATACCTCAGACAAAGTAGGATTTAAACACAATCGAGTCAATAACGACGTCTATGGTCGGCGAGGTGTTGGCGTGCGACCGGCTACCGAAAACACCAATTTTTCTGGCAGTATAAGCGAATCTAATGTCTCCGCCAAGATAGGTATTCAATATGACGTAAACGAATATAGCCGTACATACTTTACTATGCAAACAGGTTACAAGGGACCCGGCTTCAACGTTTTTTACAATATGGCCGACAAAGATACGGCACCAATCGAGCCAGAAGAATCTGTTGCTTTAGAGCTGGGTTATAAAATACAAAAACGCGGTTTACTATTAAATTTGACCTATTACCATACCACTATTGAAGGATTTCAGGCCAACAACTTTGATACTTCTGGTGGTACCACCATCACTCGTTTGACCAATGCGGGTGACGTCATTACTTCAGGTTTTGAAGCGGATTTAGTTTGGCAGGTATCAAAGAATTTTAGACTAAATGCCAGTTTGGCATCAACCAAGGCCGAAATTGATAAATTTAATTGCCCTGTTGGAGAAACTTGTACCGACCGATCAGGATTAGCTGTGCCTTTTTCTCCTGATCTGAAATATGCGGTTACAGCCGCTTATAAGATAGCAAGTGGCAACGATGAGTACGTAATTAACGGCTCATACATATACACAGACGAGCAATACTCCGATTTACCCGGTAATACGGGCACATTCAATCCTGCGTCACTGTTGCCTGATTATGGGGTGTTTAACGCCAGTGTGGCTTATTCGACCAACGGTGATAAATTGACAATCGCTTTGTATGTTAAAAATATTTTTGATGAAAGTTATGCAAGCACCTATAGTGGAGATGGATTTAGGTACCAGATCCCCAGAGATGCTGAGCGTAATGCTGGGGTTTCAATTACGTTTAACTTCTAATCACCTACTAATGTGAATGATATTTCTACCGATTTTCAGGGGGAATGGATTTCGCTAATGCTGAAAAATCTCTTAAATCCTGCAAACTGTATTGTGTATGTATTCTTTGGGTAGAAGCAGGCTGATGCGCTATGCTCAATCCTGGCCGACAAGCCATTTTAGGGCGAATGGGTCTCGGGCAAAAACCCCCTCCACAATTTGGGCAAACGTTACTCAAAATCTCATCTACACAGTTTTTGCAAAAGGTGCACTCGTAAGTGCAAATCATTGCCTCAATAGAATCGGGTGGTAAATCTTTATCGCAACACTCACAATTTGGTCGAATTTCTAACATGAATTTTGATCCTCAGATTCATCTAATATTTTCTCTAAAATTTATTGGCAGTATATTGGCATACCAGCATGTCGTAAATGACATACACACGACGATTTATGACAAACCAAGCCATCATTTTGATGTTCTTGTAAACACCAGCCTTCGCAGCCAGTGGTACAGCCCCGCCTACACGAGCTTTGCTAAAACAGGACGATGCAGCCCCGGTATACGCACTATACTTAAATGTACTAAAACACCAACCCACAGATACTTGGATGAAAAAACCGCTTGCTAGCCCACTCATTCTTTTTGCCACCTTATGCCTACTGTTGTTATTACCGGCGCACACTTATGCCGATGAAGGCTTAAATAAAGGACTCAGCAAAGGCGCTGTAAATGGGATAGGCAAAGCGGTCTTTTTGTTTGACAATATTGGCGCGCAGCAGGGGTTGTCAAATACATATGTATTAAAGGTGTTACAGGGCCAGCAAGGATATCTCTGGGTGGCGACTCAAGAGGGTTTATTTCGCTATGATGGCTATGAATTTAAAGCGTTTATGCATGACCCGGACGATCCGGGTTCTTTGGCTGGTAATTATGTTCAAGATCTTTATCAGGACAGTCAAGGTGTGCTTTGGGTTATTATGCCGGCTGCTGGGTTTGCACAATATCATCCACAAACCGAAAGTTTTACCAACTTTACCCATCAGGCCAATGATCCGCAGAGTTTAAGTAATAATCTGGTTATGTCAATTATTGAAGGCAAAGCGGGTGATCTGTGGATAGCCACTTTGGGCGGTGGTCTCAACAGGTTTGACCCAAATACCAACACCTTCAGCCATTTCCGCCATGACCCACTCAACCCCGATAGCATAAGTGATGACAAGGTCTATACGCTACACCAAGACGGTCAGGGCACAATATGGGCAGGCACCCGCAATGGTGGCCTTAACCGCCTGGATATCGACAGCGGAAAATTCAAAAGCTATCAGCACGACCCAGATAACCCTGGCAGCCTTAGCCATAATAAAGTGTATAAACTGCTTGAAGACAGTAAAGGCGCGCTGTGGGTGGGTACCCGGGGTGGTGGCTTGAATCGCTTTAACCGCCAGACCGAGACATTTGAGCGCTTTGTCTATGACCCCGACGACCCGCGCAGCTTAGGCAGTAATCAGGTATTTGCCATTTTTGAAGATAAAGCCGGTACTTTGTGGATAGCTGCTTATAAGGGCGGCTTGAACCGATTTGACCCAACCAATAATCGCTTTCATCGCTATCAACACAATCCGCAAGATAACCAAAGCCTGGCAAGCAGTATCGTTATGTCAATTGAGCAAGACCACAGTGGCTTAATCTGGATTGGCACCTTTGGCGGGGGCTTAAGTAAATTTGACCCGGCCAGTGCCCGTTTTGGTTTTGTCAAACATGATACCGCTGACCCCAATAGTGTAAGCAAAG
>JABSOG010000838.1 GCA_013216025.1 Algicola sp.
CAAAGGCGGATTGGCATTGTATGCGTTGAGCGATTATATCGGCAACGAGAACACGGTTCGGGCGCTTAAGGCTTTTTACAATGAGTTTTCCAATACCAATAAAGATAGTGCCAAAACAGCCCCCAACAGTTTGGACTTGATTCGGCACTTAAGGGCTGTGACGCCAGCGGCCTACCAGCAATTGGTTACAGACCTGTTCGAAAGTATCATTCTTTATGAATTTGCCGCAACCGAGGCCACAGTACAGGCCATGCCCGATGGTAAATTTAAGGTAAGGGTTTCAGTGACAACAAACAAGTTGGTATCAGATGGCAAGGGTAGGGAGACTGAACAGGTTTTACAGATACCCATTGCGATTGGTTTGTTTGGTGCAAGGGACCCGGTAACGGGCATCAGAAAGCCGATTCATCGGGAGAAATATCAGATTGCAGGGCAAGGCAGCATTGAGGTGGTAGTCGATGAAAAGCCGGTGCTGGCGGGTATTAATCCGTACCATATTTTACTTGAGCGTGACAAGAGTGATAATTATGTTTACGTTGTGAAACATTAAAAACGCGCTTGATTGTACTGGTTTGTTGATTACGAGTATCATCTCATTGATTTCGATATTCTTTGTAGGCAATCGCTAAATGAAAACAGTCTTGGTGTTGGGCGGGTATGGTAACTTTGGCAAAAGAATTGTCGAAAACTTGTGTGATATCGAACAGCTAAATATTGTGGTCGCGGGCAGAAGTTCAGTAAAAGCCAACCAACTGATCAGTCAATTACAAGGCAGTTCTAACACCAAAGCCACGTTAAGTGGGGCGGTAATCGATATTTTCTCAGCCGGCTTTGCGCAGCAACTAAAGCAAATCTCGCCCTTTTTGGTGATCCATACCAGCGGGCCTTTTCAAGGGCAAGATTACCGTGTGCCCGAAGCCTGCATACAAGCGGGTGCGCATTACATTGATTTGGCAGATGACCGGCGATTTGTCTGCGACATAGGCCAACTTGATGCCAAGGCCAAGAGTAGCGGCGTGACTGTTGTCAGTGGTGCCAGTTCTGTGCCTGGCTTGGCATCGGCGGTTATCGAACAATACCTACTTCAGTTTTCATCTATTACCGCAATCGACCTTGCAATAGCCCCCGGCAATAAAGCCGAGCGGGGTTTGGCTACAGTCAAAGCTATTTTATCTTACACCGGTCATCCGTTTGCGGTTTTTAGAGCGGGGCAATGGCAAGACGCTTATGGCTGGATGGACTCCACTGTGTTTGATTTTGGCGGCATCGTTGGCAAGCGTTACTTGGCCAATGTCGATGTGCCAGATCTTGAATTGTTTCCGGCCCGGTACAATGTATCTGACCGTGTTAGCTTTCAAGCCGGGCTAGAGCTGCCTTTTTTACATTTGTCGATGGTGGTCATGGCGTATTTATCGAAGGTTGGCTTGGTAAAAAATTGGGCAGGGTTATCAAAACCAATTGTCGGTGCCAGCAATGTGTTTTTACCTTTTGGCACAGACAAAGGTGCAATGTCGGTGCGCATTAACGGTTTTGATAAAGTGGGCAAAGATAAAACGGTTAATTGGACTTTATATGCGCCCAAGGGCAATGGCCCCTATATTCCCACGCTTTCGACCATTATTTTGGCTAGAAAGCTGATTGATAATAGCAGTGTCGACACAGGTGCAAAACCTTGTGTCGGATTATTCACATTAGTTGATATTGAACCGTATTTTGATCACCTTGATATCTACTACACCGAGCATTTCACAGAGGAAGCCCAAGGATAACAATGGATTATTTAACGCTTAAACTGCTACATATTTTGGCCTCTGTAATAGTGGCGGGCACTGGCACGGGCATCGCTTTTTTTATGTTCATGGCCAACCGTTCAAATAACCCTCAAGCCATTTATATTACAACACAACATGTGATATTAGGTGACTGGCTTTTTACTACCCCTGCGGTGATTATCCAGATCATTACCGGTGTTTTGCTAATGAACAAGCAAGGGTATTCCTTTTCATCCCCTTGGTTCTATTGGGTGATGGGCTTATTTGTCTTCATTGGTTTATGTTGGCTACCGGTATTGCGAATTCAATATCGATTGCGTGAATTGGCAGCACAACAAGTCGAATCTAATGAAGTCACTCCAGCGTTTAAAGCGTTAATGCGAAGCTGGACATTGCTGGGCGTGCCAGCATTCATGGCCATTTTGGCGATATTTTGGTTAATGGTTTTCAAACCGTTTGGGCTGGGGTAGACGTATTGAGGAATAAGTTGATGAATAAGATAGATGGGATCAAAGCCGCCCTCTATTCGCTGTCGTTTGTGTGGATATTTACCGGGTTAACGTCGATATTTTTCTCACCTCAGATTGGCTACGACTTACTGGCAAGCAATAATATTATCGGAGTAGCTGCCGACATCGCCGTATATTCAGGTGGCATACTCGACATTTTGCTAGGGCTTTGGTTGCTTACGGGTAAGCGGATAAAGCGCTGCTGCATCATTCAGATAGCGGTAATTGTCGCTTACACGGTATTACTGACCTTAATTGACGCCAGTTTCTGGTTGCACCCGTTTGGGCCGCTGACCAAAAATTTGCCGATAATTGTATTGATTGGTTGGGTTTATAGTCAAAGCGCTTCGTTAATCTCACCAGAGTAGCACATGAGTAGCCGTAGCTGTGATATGGCAAATCAGTTATACTGAGAATCCATGTAAATATTACGCTGTTGCGCGTTGGACTAATGGTTAAATACCCGCTCGGAATACAGACATTTTCTGAAATACGAGAAGAAAACTACCTTTATGTAGATAAAACTTCGTTGATCCTCGAATTAATCCAAAGCCGAAAAACTTATTTTCTTTCACGCCCTCGTCGTTTCGGAAAATCACTGTTAATCTCGACCCTTGAGGCTGTATTTGAAGGGCAAAAACAGTTATTTGACGGACTCGCAATCGATGACAGTGAATATGATTTTGTTCAGTATCCTGTGCTCAGATTTGACTTTTCGGATGGCTTGTTTATAACCTCTACAGAGTTGCAAAGCTTTATTTGTGACGCTGTGGACGACTATGCCATTAAATACGATATTACACTGACCAGAGAAAACTACACCCAAAGATTCAAGGAATTGATCAGCAAATTGCATCAAAAAACCGGTCATAAAGTGGTGTTGTTGGTCGATGAATACGACAAACCTATCCTCAACAATTTGAAAAAAACTATTTTGGGCGAAATAAAAGCCACACTGGGCACCTTTTATGCCTCCTTTAAGTCTCAGGACAGCCATATCAAATTTACTTTTATCACTGGTGTATCGAAGTTTGCCCAAGTCTCTGTTTTCTCGGGGATGAACAGTTTGACTGATATTTCGATGCAAAAGGAATACGCTTCTATTTGCGGGATAACCCAGCAAGAATTGGTAGCGCATTTTGATGATGCCATTAAGCTTTTGCCTGTTGAATTTGGCGAAGACGTACTGGTAAAAATTAAACATTGGTATAACGGCTACCGATTCCACCAAGATGCTGATAGCGTTTATAACCCTTATTCATTATTATCGTTGTTTACCTTTAAGGAGTTTAAAAATTTTTGGTACGCAACTGCCACGCCAACCTTTTTATTGAATTTGCTGCAAGACAAACAGTTTGATTTAACCGGATTGTCACAGTTTGAAATCGGGCAAAGTGCTTTTAGCGCTTCGGAACCGGAAGATATGGACGTATTGTCGCTGTTTGTTCAAACGGGCTACCTCACTATTAAAGGTTACAATAAGCCCTTGTATGTGCTGGATTTTCCAAACTATGAAGTAAAAAAATCGTTTTATGATTCAATTGCTACCCGTTATGGTCACCTTGGCAGCGGACTGGGTGAAAAGTATACCCATAAGCTGGTGCAATATATCAATGAC
>JABSOG010000083.1 GCA_013216025.1 Algicola sp.
ATGTATTAAATTATGACCGATGCAGTCTGGCTGCACCGATTGGCAAGGATTGTTTCGTGTGTTTGTCGCCAGTTTCTCGTTATGGCTCGTCGTAGTGTTCTCCTTCAGGCCTGTTGAGGGGTTAACATTCCACGCCGTATTGGGGTTATACTTTAACTTTTAGCCTTCCATAACCCCCAAACCACCCCGGCAAGCCCGACAACATAAGCCACTAAAACCAGCCAAATTAGGCCGCTTTGTGCTGTCATGACAGGGCTTAGTATTACGGCAAGCGAACCAAAACATAATAAAACGGTAGCAGTGACAAAATGTCGATAAAAGCCGTATATCCCGGCAATGATCATCAATACCAAAGAAACAAATACCGCAGGGGTAAAGGGGGCGGCGCTTAATAGCGCGCAGATGATTGCCAGTATGACCAGCAGTGAGCTTGCGATTTTGTGGATCACTTTTATTTCCTGTTTGACTACTTCAAGTTTAATCCACTGACCAATAATAGCCAAATGTTCAAAGTAACAGCCGCAGCAGGGACGCCATACAAGCCAAAACGGTACCAAGTTTGATTCAAAAAATAGTGTGGATTAATCGTAGTCAACCAATAAATCCTGTTGCATAATTGATTTATCTCAACTATTTTAATTTATATTAATGGCTGAATCAAAACGCTCGTTTATCACATCTTTCATAGCATACATCACCCGCTACACGCTCGCGTTGTTGACGTTGGTTACAGTGGCGGCGTTTGCGATTGCGTTTAATTACCTTTCAATGGCTTCAAATCTCGCCATGGAGCAAAACGCCATCACCGGGGCTCAGCGTTATTTGGAGGCGTTGACCGAGTTTCGAACACTCTATACCTCTGAGGTGGTGAATCGGGTCACCCGTCTGGGATTGAAGGCAACTCACGATTATCAAGATGTCTACGGTGCCATTCCATTACCGGCCACGTTGAGTATGGCGCTGGGTGAAAAAATTGGTGCCCATCAATCCGGCGCCAAAACGTTTCTCTACAGCCCTTATCCTTTTCCCTGGCGACTTGAAGAAAACCAGCAACGCTTTGCCCAGGATTTCAGTCAGAGTGCCTGGTTGTTTCTTAACGACAACCCAGACAAACCCTTTTATCGCTTTGAACAGTTCGAAGGCCGTCCTTCTATCCGTTTTGCGGTGTCCGATTTGATGCGCCCTGCCTGTATTGACTGTCATAACAATCACCCTAAGACGCCCAAAAATGATTGGAAAGTGGGGGATGTACGTGGGGTTATGGAGGTTGTTTTACCCATTGATGTCAGTCAAAAGGCCGCACAATCGACGCTTAAGGCCACCTTTTTGACGCTGACCATTATGGCGGTGCTGATCTTTGTATTATTGGCTGTGGTGTTTACCCGTTTGCGTATGGATGCCAGACGA
Source organism: Algicola sp. (assembly GCA_013216025.1). GTDB lineage: Bacteria > Pseudomonadota > Gammaproteobacteria > Enterobacterales > Alteromonadaceae > JABSOG01. The sequence continues at coordinate 1,408 of JABSOG010000083.1, forward strand.
TTAACGCTTGCCAGTCAATACAAGTCGGAATTTCTGGCCACCATGAGCCACGAAATTCGCACCCCGATGAATGGCATTCTCGGCACTACTCAGCTGCTCAATCGCACCGAATTGAATGCTCAGCAGCAGGCTTGGCTGGAAACCATTCGGGCATCCGGCCATGTTTTGCTGGCGGTGCTGAACAGTATTCTCGACTTTTCGAAAATTGAAGCGGGCAAGATGGAAAGCTCACCGGTTGAATTTAACCTCGAACAGGCCTGCTATGATTGCCTTTGTCTGTATATCGCTCCAGCCCAGGAAAAGGGGCTTGAATTGATTTTGCATTATCCGCCCGATTGTCCCCGGACGCTGGTGGGTGATGAAATGAAGATACGTCAGGTGATGCTGAATTTGATCAGCAACGCGGTCAAGTTTACCGCCAGCGGACATGTCTTGTTGAAAGTCACCACCCAGTATGATGATGGTTGCCTGCAATCGGTCAAGGTGGTCTGTCAGGACAGTGGCATCGGTATGACCGCCGAGCAACAGCAAAAGTTGTTTAAATCGTTTCATCAGGCAGATGCATCGACCACCCGCAAGTTTGGCGGCACCGGCTTGGGTCTGGCGATTTGCAAAGGACTGGTGGCCACCATGCAAGGCGAAATCGGGGTTGAAAGTGCGTTGGGCGAAGGGGCTGGTTTTTGGTTCGAACTGCCATTGACTGCCTGCGAGGATGAGGCAACCGACAGCATGGTGCTGCTGCCTGATCTAAACATAAGGGTGATAGACAATAACCCAATGACTCATCTGATTTTGACCGATTGGCTGAAACATATGAATATTGCCATAGTGAGCGATGATAACAATAACGCAGCCGATATGATCATTTGTGTGCATCATCCACTTGAGGCACTGCCTGTTGACCTGACCCAATTGGTGCGTTCGGTTGATGCCACACTGCCGATTGTGTTGATAGGGGCGGGCCAGGAAAGTGCCAATGTGGTTGAGTTGAACGGCAATATCAGTTATTTGCAGGCACCACTGCGCAGCGATTTACTGCTGGAAAAAATCAAAGTTCTAGTTTGCCCTGCACTGGCCAGTGAACAGCAGCGCGTTGAACCGCCAGTCGTGGTTGAACAACTCAAGGGAGTGCGGGTATTGTTGGTTGAGGATACTCAGGTTAATCAAGTCGTCGCACAGGCGATCCTCACCGAACTAGGGGCAGTGTCCGATTTGGCCACTAATGGTATTGAAGCGATCGAAAAATACCAACAAGCACGTTACGATGTGATTTTGATGGATTGCATGATGCCCCAAATGGACGGTTATGAAGCGACCAGACAGATAAGATTGCTGGAGCAAGACAGTGAGCTGTTGACCCCTATTATCGCCTTGACGGCCAACGCGCTAGATGATGCCAAATCCTGTTGTCTGGAGGCGGGCATGAATGATTTTATTACCAAACCTTTTGTCATTGAGAATTTGTATGAGGTGATCATCAGGCAGTTGGAATCGAATGATTAAGCTCTTGGCTACAGCAAATTCAGCCAGGGCTGCGAAAACCAGTAAAACCGTCCGGGTTTGCTAATCGACGGGGCTGTGCAGTTATAACGGCTGCGTTCTTTTGGCAAAGGATTAGGCGAGGTCACCGTGAATCGATCTTCGCTGGTCCAGCTCACCTTAGCCCGTGCCGAACCAATAAAACACTGTACATTTTTCGCTAAAAAATCCTCTACTTTTACGGCTATTGTCAGCGTTGGCGGATTTTGTTTGATCACCATATCGGCGTTACCCAAGGCCTTAATGGCAAACGGCAGACTTTCCATCTTCAACTTTAGTTTGTCGAGATTGGCGTAAATGCCCGATGCCGGAAAGCGGGGAATTCGGGCTAAGTTGGTATAATGACCCACAGCGCCCGAATGTTGGCCAAAGCCGACATAACCCCGTTTCATCAATTGCCTTGTTAGCGCCAAACTAAATTCACCATAGGGATAAGCCAGCATTTTGTGGTTTTGCCCGGTTATGGCTTTGAGCCGTGATTCGGCCAGTTCGATGTCGTCTAGCATTTGGTAGAGCCAACGCTTTGGTGGGCGGTTGCTGGGGTTTCGCACCAGGTAATCGTGCGAGAGGGTGTGGTTGGCCAGTGTGGCCTTTTCTTTGGCGATTTGGTTGAGTTGCTTCCAGGTCATATGGCGGCTGTAACCTTTGTCTGAATATTTGGGGTTGATGAAAACCGTGTAGGGCCAGTCGAATTTTTTTAATATGGGCCGGGCGTTTTGGTAGACATTATTGTAAGCATCATCAAAGGTGATGACGATGGTTTTATCGTCAATCGGCTGCTTTTTACGGATTTTGTCGACCAACACTTCTAATCGCACTACCTTAAAGTGGTTGTCTTTGAGGTAGGTCATGTGCTGCAAAAACTGCTCAGGTGAAATGCTGGTGACCGGTGGGGTTTCGCTACTGACATGATGATACTGTAGAATAACCGCAGCGAAGCCGGACAATGGCGTCATTAACGATAGCATCACTAATTTTAGGAATAAAAGTTGTTTCAATTTGATTGGCCTTCCCATAAAGCGTTGTTGGTTATCGCATTGCCGATGATTTTATCAAACATTACCGTGCCACTGTTAGGATTAGTTGATACTGCCGTGGTGGGTCACCTGTCTGAAGCCTATTATCTGGGCGGAGTGGCGATAGGGTCGATGATCATTACCTTTATCTATTCGCTGGCCGGTTTTTTGCGAATGGCGACTACGGGGGTGACTGCACAAGCCTATGGCAAGGGTAGCGCCGAATTGCAGCTTAAGGCTTTGCTTCATGGTGTTGTCATTGCCTCGGTTTTGTCTTTGTTGATTTTATTGCTCAAATCGCCCATTGAATCGCTGGCGTTTATGTTTGCCGGTGGCTCTGAACAGGTGCAGTACTATGGGCAGGTGTATTTTTCTATCCGGATTTTTTCGACCCCGGCAGCGTTGCTTAACTTGGTTTTGCTGGGTTGGATGCTGGGGATGCAAACCGCCAAAGGCCCGATGTGGCACCTGATTTTTACCAATCTAATCAATATAGTGCTAGATGTGGCGTTTGTCTTTGGTTTTGGCTGGGGTGTTGAAGGGGTGGCAGCGGCCTCGGTGATTGCCGACTATTGTGGGGTTTTCATTGGCGTTTATTTCGTTCGAATGATCGCAAAAGATAGGGGCATTGAGATAGTGCCTGATGCGCTACGTTTTTGGCAACATTGGGATGAAATCAAACCTTTGTTGTTGATCAACCGAGACATCTTGTTGCGTACATTTTGCCTGTCACTGTGTTTTGCCTTCATGACATTTGAAGGCGCAAGATTGGGTGACAATATTGTCGCCGCGAATGCCATCTTATTGAATTTATTGATGTTGATAGCCTTTGGTTTAGATGGTATTGCTTATGCGGTTGAGGCGCTGGTGGGCAAGGCGGCAGGTAAAAATAATAGGGCAGAGTTGATCAAATCGATAAAAGACGCAACATTTTGGTCGGTGATGTTCGCGATTGCTTTCACCGTGGCATTTTTGGGCTTTGGGATGGAGATTATTCGGTTGTTGTCGAATATCGAACAAGTGGTGCAAACAGCGGCGAACTATCTACCTTGGCTGATAGCCATGCCGTTAGTCAGCATGTGGTGCTTTTTGTTTGATGGGATATTTATTGGTTTGACCCGAGCCAAAGATATGCGAGATTCGACCTTTTTTGCCACCTTTGTTGGCTTCTTTTTAGTGTGGTGGCTGACGCAGGACTGGGGCAATCACGCCTTGTGGCTGGCGATGTTAAGTTTTATGCTTTTTCGGGGAGTGACGCTGGGGTTGAGGTTTCGGTTTTTGCTCAAGCGTGGGCTGGTACTGGGTTCGTCGTAGGGTAGGAGCGAGCTCTAGCTCGCGAAAAATGACAACGTCATTTCAAAAGGTTGGGAAAACCAATGCAAAAGGTTGGGCAAATCATTTCAAAAGGTTGGAAAACCAATGTAAAAGGTTGGGAAAACCAATGTAAAAGGTTGGGAAAACCTGATAAATATTTGGCTGGGGCCAAAATCGCGAGCTGGATTGTTACATGGATGTAACACATTAGAGCAATGCATGGAGCAATTGCCGAGCTCGCTCCTACTGTCGGCCCTTAAGATACTCCACAGCCTCATCAAACCCACCTTCAGCGGCCTCAATAATAAACAACAACCCCTTGCCGGGGTTCTTGGTCATGCCTTTACCTTCAATCATATTTTGACCGAGCATAAATTTGGCACCATCGTGACGCAAGTCCATGGCTTGATAAAACCAGTGATTGGCCTGCTTAAAATCTTGTGCCACACCTTGGCCGTGTTGATACATTAGGCCAATGAAATAGCTTGAGTGGCTGACCCCAAGTGCCGCGCCTTTTTTAAAGCCAATTAACGCTTGGTGATAATCTTGTCCCACACCTTGGCCGTCATAGTGCATTTCGGCAATGTTGTGTGGGGCCAAATCATAGTTTATGGCATCCGCCCTTTGGTACCAATCCAACGCTTTGGCATAATCTATCGCTACCCCATAACCAAAACGATAAGACTCGCCCAGATGATTCATGGCGTTGCCAGAGCCTTGCTCGGCGGCCCGTTGATAATAATGATGTGCAAATTCATAATTTCTCAAAGTGCCTCGGCCATAAAAAAATATTTCGGCGACACTAAGGGTGTCAGCGAGCGAACGCCCGGCAATTTCATCGAACATTTGGTTGGCTCTTTGCGGGTCTCTAACGTCGTCTTGGCCTTGCAGATACAACAACGCAATAGCTTGTTCTGCCGGTGCAAAACCGTGTTGATGCAGTGATTGCCATAGGTGCAGGGCTTGGCTGTCGTCTCGCGTTATCCCTAATCCTTGGTGATACAATTGGCCGAGAAAATAACTCGATTTGGCCATGCCCATTTGGTTGCCCTTGCTGAACTGAGCAAAAGCCTGGCGGTAATCTTTTCTCATGTAGCTGTCAAAATAAATCCGTTCGAGTTTCTTTAGGGCCGGGACGTCACCGTTGCGGGCGGCAATTTCAAACCAGCGCATGGCGTTTTGACGGTCGTTCATATGAAGATGATAAAGCTGACCGAGTTGGCGGGGGCATACCTTAGCTTCTTTTTTTGCGCCAAATTGGTATAAACCTTCAGCCCGTGACAGGGTGTCTTGCCAGTTTTCGCCGTCTTTGGGTTCCATTTCTAGCATGGTATCGGCCAATTTGCAGTACGCCACGTCAGAGCCGGTTTCGGCGGCTCTGACATAAAAGTTGGCGGCCTTGGGTAAATCGACCGCACGTCCTAAACCATAATGATGAAAGCGGGCGAGGTTCGAAAAACCATTGCTATCACCCCTTTGACCGGCTTTTTCATACCATTGGTAGGCCTGATTGTGATCGACTTCGCTTACACCCTCAGCTGTTTTGGCAACCTTGCCGGTTTCAAACAAAATGCCGATTTGGTTGGCGGCTTTGCGTTCGCCCTGATCATATGCCTGAAGGTACCACTGGTAAGCTTGCTGCTGGTCTTGCTCTACATCTACGCCGTTGTCGAATCGCTGGGCCAGCATGTACAGGGCGGCACTGTCTTTTTTGTCTGCCATTTTATACAACAGGGCCATTTCTTTGTCATGAGCCGCCGGAGTTGATTCACTACCTTGATGGTAATAAAGAGCCAGTTCGATGGCCGCTTCGTTGATGCCGTAACCGTTGGCTTTTTCAAACAAGGCGAGGGCTTTTTTGTCGTCGGCGGGGACCAAATCACCCTGCCGATATAAAATTGCCAGCGCTAAAGTTGCTTTGGGGTGTCCTTGTTCGACTGCCTGTTTAAACCATTTTAGGCTTGTCGGGCCCTGATCTTTTCGTCTTTTAAGCGCCAGTGCCAATCTAAATGCGGCTTCGCCCGGGGCGGTAAAATAATCAACACGTTCAAGCAATGCTTTGAGCGGTGATTCTGCCTGAAGAGCCTGTTCATTTTGGTCGTTTAACTTTAGCTGTGCCAACATGATGGCGGCCGGGATAAAGCCTGATTTGGCGTCCAAATTGAGTTCGCGCTTTAGTTGAGGAATGGGGTCGGTGCGTCCGCTATTGAGATAAATTTGGGCAAACTGAACATTGGCGCTCATCGAATACTCTTCGAGAGTTTGCAGCACTTCGGTGGCTTTTTGATATTGGCCCCGGCTGATGTACTTTTTGGCTTGCTCGGTAATGGCAAAGGGTAATTTTTGCTGTTGATAATATTTGCGCATCAACTGACTGGCGGTGTCGTCACTGACATCTGGATTGGTCAACAGCAGGTTTTTCATAAAGTGCAGGTTAGAAAAATAGCGGGTGGTGACTTTGGCGGTTTGCGTGTCGATGACATGATACTGGTAAAACAAACCGCCGTAGCGGGTGACCAAATTCATGTCTAAAATATTGTAACCCATGGCCTGCAACAGTAACCGGGCTTCCATTAATTCTCTGATCTCGATGACACTGTGAATCGAACGGGCTTCTTTGCCATTGACTAGGCGGCTGATTAAACCATTGATGATCTCGGTATAGTGGTCGCGCTGCTCAACTTTGTGTTGTTTTGCGGCGCACGAAAACAACATCGAATGGGCGACCAAAGACGAGCCATTCAAAGCGATGGCTTGGTTGACTAGGGCAATATTTTCTTCGTCGCACCAAGTGTGTTGCGGCTGATGGTTGAGTCTCGAAATTATTTGCATATAAGGGGTGATCACGGTTTGTGGATCGGCCTTGGCAAAATCATCAATGGCTTTTTGCCACTGCAAGTTCTGTCGTTTGATTTTCTCCAAAGTTTGGTCGTCACCAATTTTGGCGTTGGCTGAAACGCTGAGTAATGCAAAGCCTAATGCTAATCCTAATACCCGCTTTAATTTCAGCTCAAATATCAGAACTAAACGCGCAAAAATGCTCAATCCTTTCATCGTAAATCTCCCATGCGCAACAGTTTGAGTTCATCGGGGGTAGGGCTAGTATCTGTATCGTCAAGCGGCGGACGTTCAAATGCGATGGGTACTTCGTCGTTTGCCAGTAACCTTAAACGGGCATAATTACTGGTGACAAAATCCAACTGCAAGTCGTAACGGTTTGATGTACTACCGGGATTGATGCTGATGAGGTAATGCGAACCTTCGATTGCAATGGTATATGGACCGGTGACCGGGGAGCCGTCCTGATGTTTCAGGGTTGCCTTGTCAGGTTCAATGATGAGCGTGCCTTGGGTGCCCAAAAGCCCAGCAATTTCCCAGCGACCTATCACTTTGTGTTCAATGTAGTTGATTTTATCGAGGTCGTTGCCGCATAAGCGAGCCATGGTTCGCAATCCTTTGACCAGCTGTTCCATTGTATCTAGTGGCACGACTTTATAGCCGCCAATGGTCCAACGGTTTTTAATTGAGCGGTCGAGTTGGGGTTGGTAATCGCTGGTGCTGACATGCTTGAAAGTCGAGGGCAGGAAACGGTTAAACGACACTTCAATTCGCTCTTGCCAGCGTTGGCTGCTGTTGTCGTAATGAACGACATGTTCGGGAATGTGCGCGATATCGCGAAGGTCATAAGTGAAGCTGAAACGCTGTTTGTTTTGCGCCCCGTACACCCCCTTTTGTGGGCTCGACCATAAGTTATTTAACTCGTATCGACAATGAGATACCCGGGTGATGGTGTTATTTTGGTGGGTGGCTTTAGAAACTTGTTTAAGTAAATCCGCCACTTGCCGCTCAACTGAGGCAAGCGTATGGGGAGCTGGTGTGGTATCGGTTTTAGGCGGCGTGGCGGTACAGGCCGTCAATGTCATCATGACCACCAAGGTAAATAAATGTTGTACAGAGGTTCTTTTCATATAGGGCGTGTTGACCTTTGGAGTTGATTTTTGCGGCAGTTTGTTTGCGCTTTATCACTTTGCCAGATTACAACTAAAAGAGGTTGATTAATAGCCATTGGCAGTTTTGGACATATTAAGTAACATAATAGAAGCCGCCTTTGGTCGCTGCGGGCTTTATTGTTCAAACCATTGCCTTAAACTGCTGGCATTGTATATTTTCTTATCGGAAGTTCGATGAAACACTTGATACCCCTCTCTTTATCTGTCCTGTTTGCAAGTGCCTGTAGCAGTACCTCAACTCAAATGGCTACCTCAGCCGAACAAGTAAAATCCGCAGCTACAGTTAAAGCCCCAGCCACGACAGATATCACTCGATCATCTGGCGGTAAGCTAAAAGACGGTCAAGCCAGTTTTACCATCGAACACGCCGATTTGGGCTTTACTCTTTATCCTGAGACAAAATCTATCGCGGGCAGTGCCACGTTAACTTTGCAGGCCAAGTCAGATTTGAACCATGTTTTACTCGATTTGGACAGTGTGTTTACCATCGAATCAGTGAAAGTGAATGGTCGTTCTCTTACCAATAATGATTATAGTAACCCCGAAGGAGTGTTGACTATCAACTTGCCAGAGTCAATAAGCAGTGGCGAGTCGGTTAAAGTCAGCATTGATTATAAGGGGGTGCCACTAGAGGCCAAAAAAGCGCCGTGGGATGGGGGTTTTGTTTGGAACGAAACTGAAGACGGTCAACCCTGGATAGCCACGGCGGTACAGGCAGAGGGTTGTGATATCTTTTGGCCTTGTATTGACCATCCACTGCGAGAGCCTGAAAAAGTTGATATGCACATTACCGTGCCTGCACCATTGGCCGCCGCTGCCAACGGTTTGTACAAAGGTATGGAGAATAATGGAGAATGGAATACCTATCACTGGCAAACGCTGTCAAAAACAAATACTTATGCTATCAGTTTGAATGTCGGGCCTTTGGCGTTGATGCAAGGCGATTATAAAAGCCAATATGGCAATACCATTGATTTGCAGTACTGGCACCTTAAAGGCAAAGAAGAAGGCGCGAAGAAACTGTTTGGCGAGTTTAGTCAAATACTCGACTTTTTTGAATCGGTGATTGGTCCTTATCCGTTTGGCAACGAAAAAATGGGCGTAGTAGACACCCCGCATTTGGGCATGGAACATCAAACCATTAATGCTTACGGTAACGGTTACAAAACAGATGAATTTGGCTTTGATTGGCTGTTGCATCATGAGTTTTCTCACGAGTGGTTTGGTAACCAACTGACTCACCGCGATTTAGACGACATGTGGTTACACGAAGGATTTGGTGAATACATGCAGCCATTGTATGCGCAATATCTCTACGGTGATGTGGCCTACAGCACTTATCTTTACAAAAAGCGTCAGCGCATATTCAACAGAGCGCCATTGGTCAGCGGTGAAAGCCGAACCGAAACCGAGGTGTATAAAGATGGTCCGGGCATGGATATCTACAACAAAGGGGCGTTGTTTTTACACACTTTGCGCCAGACGATTGGCGATAAAGCATTTTTCAGCAGCGTTAGGCAATTGGTATACGGCACAGACACGCCAAAACCCGGCAATTTCAAACCTTTGTTTGCCAGCACCCAAGACTTTATCGACATCGTTAACAAAACCACGGGAAAAAATTACACCTGGTTGTTTAAAGCCTATGTTTATCAAAAAGATTTGCCTAAATTGGTGGTAGAGCGTGAAGACGGTAAAGTGAATTTCAGCTGGAAAACTGGCAATGACGTTGCCTTTGATATGCCGCTGGAAGTTAAGGTTGGTGACAACGTGGTGACATTGGCAATGACTGGCAAACAAGGTTCGGTTAGTGTTGGCAAAGGTGAGGCGGTAACTGCCGATCCACACTCAAAGATACTACGTGATCAGCCATACATTGATAATTATCGAGCATTTAATCGTAAGCAAACCCGCAAGCGTCGTGATTACACTAAAAAACTCAAGGCCGACTTGGCCGAGGCTTTGGAGAAGCTTAAAAAACTGTAAATAGACATTGGACTGTCGCAGATACAGCTCTGCGGCGGTTGTCACCAAACCCTCACCTCCACAAGGTTATCCTTCGTTCAACATATACATCCTGCTAATCATGCACTGTCTGTAACTTACTCATTTCTTTTTGATTGTACAACCTTTTTTAAATTGCTTCGTTTGTGCCGATTTTCGTTTGGTTGTGCAGGTTTCGCCGTTCAGGTATGGTGGGCGTTTTAGACCTGCGGAGCGTTGTGAACATGAAAATAAACTACCATAAGTCTTTTTGGGAAACCGGCTGTGACAGCCCACAGCAGCTGGCTCAATTGCTCGACAAAATCGCCGCCGAAGGTTATCAGGGCAGTGAGCTATTTTTGCCTTTCTACCCTTTAACACCAGCTCAAACGCTGACGTTGCACAATGATCGTGAGCTAGACATTATCACTGGCATTGCCACCGAAGGCCAAACGACAAATGATCATTTAGAAAGTCTTAAACGCCAAGTCGATGAGGCCATGGCCTTTTCGCCAAAGTTAATAAACAGTCATACTGGCAGAGATATTTTCAGCCTGTCTGACAACATGATGTTGTTTGAACAAGCGCTGTTGCTGCAAGCGCAATACGGGATTGACATTACTCACGAAACGCACCGTTTTCGACCGACCTTTTCAACTCTGGGCACTGAGCAAATTATTGAGCAACTACCTGAGTTAAAACTCAATCTTGATATTAGTCATTGGTTTGTGGTGCACGAATCTGATTTAACCGATCAGTCTGAGCGAATAGCGAAGTTAATGAACAATGTTCACCACGTTCACGCTCGCGTGGGTTTTGAAGAAGGCCCGCAGGTTACCGATCCGCAACATCCCCGCTGGGCAGGTCATCTCAATCGTCATACCGCGTTATGGCAATCGGTGGTTGATGTCGCAAAAGCTCGGGGGCAAGACATTTTAACCATCACACCTGAGTTTGGTCCTTTCCCTTATGGCCATATTAATCCGATAACCGATGAACCCGCCATCGACATTTGGGCGGCTAATCTATTTATAAAACAGCATCTTGAGCAGGCTTTGGTTGTGGGTTGAATTGTTTTTTCACCGAGAGTATATGAAAGTATGTTCAGGTATACCTAGCAATACTCAACGCCATTAAAGGGTAATAAAAGCCTGTTACGGAGACAACTTGTAGGCGGAGGATTTATTCTCTGTGTTGAATCACCCGCATCTTTTTCGTCGATTTGACGACAAAGTCCCTTTTGCAACAGCCTCTTGTCGAGGTCTTGAATTGTGCTATGACCTTACTTTGAGGAATTGTGGCATTCAGTTGTAATGTAAACCTTATCTATGTATTGATCACTCCATCGCCCAAGAAACCGTCAAACCAAACTGCCGCTCGGCAGATTGCGAACTCTTCTTATCACTGGTCAGGCGGTATTCTTTGTTGAGCAGGTTGTTGCTCCACAAAGATAACTGCCAATCATCAGACAAGTCGTAGGTAAAGCTGCCGTTGATGATGTTCACCGCTTCAAGTGGCTTTTCGCCTGATGCGACATCGGTGTGGCTAAAGCGATGTTTGATTCGCAAATTGGCCTGCCAGTCGTCTTGACGGTAGTTCAATGCCAGTTGCAGTTTGTTCGGCGAGATATCACCCAGTGCCTTACCGTTGGCGTCTTCGCCTGCCAATCGGTGGCCGCTGACGGTGTAGCTGAATGCGTCGGTTAGTTGGTGGTCGTAGCTGAATTCAAGGCCTTTTATGTCGCCTTGGTCGAGGTTTTTGTAGGTGCGGGTGTCTTCATCTACATTGATTCGTTCGATATAGTTTTTGATGTGATTGTTAAAGGCGGTGAATTGCAACTGGTGGTTCGCATTATCGTAGGTGAAACCCAATTCAACATTGCGGGCGGTTTCGGGGTCTAAGTCGGCGTTGCCCACTGTTGTGCCACGGGCGGTGGTGCCGTTGAAAAAACGTTCGGTGACTGTCGGGAATCTAAAGCCAGTGCTGACAGATGAGGTTAACCCCCATTGGTCGTTTATCTGATAGGCCGCCGAGGCAAATCCTGTTAAGGCTTGGTCTGATTTTTTTGCGTGTCCGGCAATTTCTGATTTTTGGCTGATTTGGCTGTAGCGTGCTCCAGTGGTGAATGACCAATCATCTAGTTGGTAATTTACGTTGCCAAACAAGGCGTTATTAAACTGCGATGCTGCCAATACTGTTATGGTTGAGAATTCATCAGACGTTAAACTTTTTTCAGACTCTCCTGCGTTGATATTGTCACGATACTCTTGCTCCGCGCCCCATTGTCCGTCGAATGTTTCTCCTTGCCAGCGCTGTAAAAAACTGAGGCTGTAATCGGTCGCTTGGGTGTCTACGGTATTGATGCGTTTGTCGATACGGGTGACTTTGGTGGCCAAATCTTGTTTGTGAACAGCGGCTCGCATTTGCCAATCGTTACTTGATACCAGGCCGAATTGGGTGATCAGGTGATTTTCTTCAGGGTAGATAGTGTATTTTTTGTTTTCGAAATCTTCGTTGTTGGCTTTGCCAATGTCTTTGCCTTTGCTCAACAGCACCAGCAGTTGTGATTCAATGTCATCGGTTAAAGCCCAGTTGCCGATAAAGCTGGCCGAGGTTTGTTCGAAGTGGCTGTTGATGGCCTCGCCTGAGCGGGTTCTGGTATTTTTTTCTTTTCGGTGGCTTAAGCCCAGTGAATATTGTTCGTCACCCCAGCCAATGTTTTGCTGCTTGGTTTGGTCGTCGCTGCTGATAGCGGTTTCGACGTTGATGCCTGAAAACTGCCGTGGGGTGATTTGGGTGATGCCCGCCATGCCGCCAGAACCATAAAGTGTCGACACTGGGCCTTTGATGATCTCAACCCCTTGCATTAACCAAGGCGAAATAAAGGATGCTGCGGTGCCTGCCCGGCGCTCGGTATGAATGGGTACTCCGGCAAATTGTGTGAGCACTCGCCAACGTGACATGCCACGTAATGAATAGACTTGAAACAATCCGCCTTGACCGCTGAGTTCTGCCCCGGGGGTGTCGGCGACCAACTGACTTAAGTTGGACACCGACGGGGAGAATTCTGAGGCATCGATAAACTCAGATCGTCCGACAGGCGCATTGGTGCTATGTTTCTTGCCAATGATTTGCACTATTTCGGAGGGGCTTTTTAATACACCATCAAGATCTTTTTGGCTCTCATCTGCCTGAACTGCACTGGTAAAACCGCCAACAAACCCGCACAGTAAGGCGGCTTTAGAATAAATAAATAGGGTACGACTAGAAGCCATCAAACAGTGCCTGCTAACTACGGGGAAAATGTTTAATTAGCATACAAAATTTACGAGGCATTAAATATAACGTTGTTTGTCTGTTATGTAGCTGGGGGTTTACAAAGGGTGATACAAATAGATACAAACACCCCAAATCAAGGGGTCAGAGACGTTGAAATTCAAAAATATACAATAAAATCAACCAATTAAAATCAAGGTGCCAGACTAGTGCATGGGCGTACCAAAGTAGAGCAACGCAGTCAGCAGTTGTCGAGGTAAGCCAAATCAAGGCGTCAAGTTAACACATCAATGCATTGGTTTGGCATTGAAAGTGCTCACTCATTCACATGTGCCTCTGTCCCCTTGATCTTAACCATTTGTTTTATAGGGAATTAAAGGGATTTCAACGTATCTGACCCCTTGATTCTGGATTCTTGATTCAAATAATGTCTACCCACCCGTATTCTCCTGACTGATATCAAAATGCTGATAACGCGATTGTGAAAGGTATATTAATAACAGTAATTCGCACAGCAGAATTATGCAGGCGGATGTGGTGCCGAGCAGCTTAACCCCGTCGGCGGCCAATGGCAAAATTGACTCGCCGTTGCTGAATATCCAACGCAGGGTGTATATCGGCACAACCATTAATATGGCCAATGCCACTGCGCTGACAACGGCTCTAAATGACAGCTGTAGCAATTCGCCGCCGGTATTGACGCCATAACTGACAAAGCTGGGTAAATACAGCGCCCACATATTGTGAATGGTGAAGCGGGCGGCGATTAATGCAAATAACATCGGTAGGCCGATGACAGAGGTAATGATGTAATTAGCGCTTGGTACTTCGTCAGAATACAAGTCGGTGGCGATTAATCCCAGGCAAACCGAGGCCAAACAAACAATGGCAAAGGTGATTGAGATGGGCACCAACATAGTGCCAAACATCAGTTGACGACCGTCAATGGGCATTGATTTGAGCAAGTCCATATAGGGCATGTCGTGACGTAATCCACCGCGCAATAACCATGGTCCGATGAAAACCATGGTCATGATTAGGGTGATCAAAATGACCCGTAAGATGTATTGCAATCCCAGTGGAAAGGGGAAGAGACTGGCTACTGGCAGTAGTAGTAACAAAGCGCCTAATAACCATCGTACTTTGCGTGAGCGTAGCGGGGCGCTGGCCATGACGGTTTTCCACACCAGTGCTCGATATTGTGAGCCTATGGGTGCTAGTTTTGGGGTTATACGACTGCTATTAGTAGCGTCTTTTCGGGCCAGTAAGTCTTTGCTTTGGCTTGTATTGGTGCCTGCGCCGCTGATGCTCTGTTCAAAAAAGGCATAGGGAAATTTACGCGTAAAGAACACTAAACTTGAGGCTATCCATATCAGCAGCGGCAGCCATATGGCATTTAAGAACTCAGCCCAAGACGTAGAAAATGCTGGGGTGACCAGCCAGTCAAACACCTTGGCAATACTCGAAAAAGCTGGGGTTTGCTGGTATTTGCTCAGGTCTTTAAACAGCTCTTGTGATTGAACAAAAATTTGTACGCCTGCATAACCAATGGCAATAATAACGCCGCTTATGACCAACCAACTCACCCATTGAAGTTTGATCATGGCCATGTAGCTGATGGCGTATCGGGCGATGGCATATAAGGTAATACTGACGCCAAAGGTGACAATCAATCCGGGCAACAGCCACAAAAACGATTGTTGTTCGAATATGATGGTACTAATGATGCTGGCGGGAATGGCAATTATCATCCCCTGTTTGAACACGTTAAGCAGTTTGAATAGCACCATTTGACGGCGGCTGATGGGGGATGAAAAAAACAGCTCTATCTCTGGTTGGCTGAACCTCAACCCTTGGGCAAAGCAGTTTAGTCCACCGGAAAAAAGGAACTTGAGCATTAATTCGAGCAACATGGCCAAAAAGAATATATAGGGTTTACCAAGGACGCCGTTAAAGACTTTACTGAACACGTTTTCGGGCAGTATATTAAACAGCCACAAACTGACCCCGAGGGTTAAGGCCATCGCTAGCAGGTTGCGAGGCATTTTGAGCGCTCGCACGGCTTGGCCAAGTTGGTTTTTGGCTGTAGCCAACCAGTATAAAGGCAGAGCATCTAGTATTGGGGGGCGTTTCATGCTGTTTTTCTTCATACCTGACTCTGCTTTTCAATCAGTTTGAAGAACAACGCCTCAAGGCTCATTTCGCCACTACTAACCCCCAATTGGTTGCGCAACTGCTCTATTGTGCCCCGCGCAACACACTTGCCTTTATCAAGGATGAATATGTCATCGCAAATTTCTTCAATCAAATCGAGCTGGTGTGACGAGACAATCACTGCCGCTTTTTGCTGTCTGGCCCGAGATACGATGGCGTCTTTCATGTTGCGAATACCGATGGGGTCGAGACCTGTTAAGGGTTCGTCAAGAAATATTGCCAGTGGGTCGTGCAAAAAGCCCATGCAGATCGCCACTTTTTGTTTCATGCCTCGTGAGAGCGTTGAGGGCAGGGCGTTGGCTTTGTCTTGTAGGTCAAATTTCTTCAATAAAGGCGGGATGCGCGTTTGAATATCGGCCAGCGAATAAATGCGCCCAGCAAAGCGCAGGTGTTCTTCAACCGTGAGGTATTCTGGCACAAAGCACGAGATTTTTTTTGCTTCTATAGCATCAACATCCATGT
>JABSOG010000839.1 GCA_013216025.1 Algicola sp.
AGAGGTGCCAAGGGCGCTGGACGAACCCAAAGCCGCCGCCGTGGCCGACCGTATTTACAGCCAACTTGGCGCGCGATATTTGGCTTATTCTGGGGAGAGTTCTAATCGCAACGAAGACGGCAGCGACGATGTATTGCTTAACGCCCAATCGGTATTTCAGTTGTTTCATCAGGCTGTGGGTAACAACAATGCATTGCAGATACGCGGTTATACCCGCCGTTCAGCGCGGCAGTTGCTGGGGTTGAGACAAGATCAGCAGACGCTGGATTTGAACATTCAAAAAACCTCGGTATGGGTCAAGCGCAGCCTGCCGCAGCACCTGCGGTTGGCGCAGCTAAAAGAGATGTTGGGTGGTTTTGATATCAGCTGGCAAACCCCATCGACGCAAAATCGCCAGCGAGACACCGCCATCAATGGCTTTGTTGAGGTGTATTTGAATGACCAAAGCCTGCTCAGCGTCTATCGGCAAACCGCACAGGCGTTGCAGTTTACCGAGCTGGCCCAGCAGCAGCGGATTGATGGTTATCTGCAAAGTTTTTTACTTGGAGATCGGCCCGAAGACAAATTTAATTTCGCCGCCAAAAATTCACAAAGTTATGTGGTTGCCGACAAACATCAGCTGCTGTATTTCGATCAGGCGATTTTACAGCCAGTGCTGAATTTGATTGATCAGGTCGCTGGCAATGCGTGGGATGAAGGGCATCAAAGCCGCTTGAATCAAATCTCAGGCGAAGCTGTCCAGTTTGGTTATCAGGTGCTGCTTTATCGTCATGTGCCGACCGGAGAACAATACCTGATTTTCAAAGAACGGGCAAAAAACAGCCGTTTCTGGGGCACCTATGCGATTAAACTGAGGGTGGGTGCCAACGACTCTGACAGCGCTTATTATGGGAATGAGGTCAACTACATCGTCGAAGTGCCTATGCCAATCGTCGAGCAAAATACCTTTGAGTTTGGCACTGAGTTGTTCGAAAACCTTGATGCCCGGGCGATACTCATCAGCGCCACTCATCCTTTGGCCAACAGTGATGGTTCGTCGCAGCTGACCTCGTCACAAAATCAAGATTCGTTGTTTAACCTGTTTCACCAGTCGCTGTTGCGCCATTACCAACATCAATCGCCGTTTGCGGTGCAGGTGCGTGGATTTACGCCTCGTATTTCGCAAGATACCAGCGAAGACGCAGGCAAAGCCGTGGTTGCCCATTTTGAACATCGTAAACCCGGTGCCCAGTCGCATCCGGCATTGTTGGGGCTTAAACAAAAGCTGCAACAAAATGGATTGGTGCTACGCGTGCCCGACAGCGAACAAATTCACCAACGGTTTGAAGCCCGCCTCAATGCTCAATCGCGTTTCACCAAATACATCAGCAGCGCTCAATATGCCGAGGTATGGTTGCCCACGCAACTGCGCTACCAGTTTAAGCGCAATAACAGTGACGATTTGTTCAGCAAAAAAATCGCTGCGCTTGACCTGCCGACCCTACACGTTGACATAAAACAGTATTTGCAGCAGCAAACATTTGCCCTGCTGACGGCCAGTCGTTTAAACAGTCTTAAGTCGATGCTCGAGCAATTTAGGGATTCGCAAAACATCAGCCAACTGTTGATTATTCAGCAATCCTTTGAACAGGTTAAACTGGTGCAAGACAACAACTCACAACTGTATTATCTCACAGTGTCTGACAACCATAATCGATTACAACTGGTGGCCAACCTGATGCCATTAAATGATGAACAGCAAACTCATATTACCAAAGACACCGTAAACCGCTTTGTTGATAACCGGCAACTTTACCTTATAGAATCTTCCCTTATAAAAACTTCCCTTATAAAAAGCGATCAGACTGGGAGCGACAAACCATGAGGTGGTTAGGCCGATTGATTTTGCTGGTGGTGCTAGGCTGGTTTGCCTTTGGCGCGGTGAATTCGCTATTGCAGTGGCAAGGCTGGCGCACCAGTACAGTGCTCGATTGGGAGCAAGACTTTACCGCCTATCCGGTATTTTGGTTGGATGGACAACAATTGCTGGTCTTTGATATTCCCGCCAACGCCGAACAGGTGAGGGTGCAATTGACGCCGACCTTTGATAGCGCTACTAATACCGCTAACGACAGCACTGCTGTTAATACCTCAAGCAGCAGCGAATACCGCGTTCATTATCAATTATTCAACGACACAGGCGTGGTGACCGATGAAGCGACTCGGCACTACCTACTCGACCAAACGCTGGAAGTAGTGGAACCCGGCCAAATCCCCGACCGCTTTTTTGAACGTCCAGACGGGCAGGGCGCACAGCTGACCAGCGGCTTTTTTATCGATAACCGCCGTGGCGAGCCGGTTCGCCGCTTAACGCTGGGTTTGCAGCAAAATAATTTGGCTGTTGCTGGTGTTGTGGGTAATGTCGGCGGTGTGGCGGTTAGGGTGTCAGTGCTTGAACGTAAAAACGAACAAGATTTGCCGATTTTATGGCAGCGAATGCACCGCGATAAACGACTGGCCTTGATGGCCGAAAACATCTATCCGGCAGAGCTGGTGAGCGAAGAACAAAGGCGCACCGCACTTCAGTATTCGTGGTTGCCATTGGGGCCTGAAGGCATCGAAGGTGAAGAATATAAAGCCGCGACCTTGTTCATCAAAAAGCTGATTGTGACGTCGGTGGACGAGCACGCTGTGTTTACGCGCAATCATATGCTGGCCAGTCCTAAACAAGTGTTTACTTTCTTTCAAACAGGTGAATTAACAGTAGACACACTAAGCTGCGAAGCGCTGGATGGCGTGCCCCTCGATTGGTTGGAGCTACTTGAGCAAGACCCACAAAACCCGCAAACGCTCAGCCGTCGTATTTTTATTGGCGCTGACTTGGATGCACCGATTAAGCTCGAAGCCAAGCCGGTTTTGTATCAAATTAGAACATCCGCCTTGTGTCAGCTGAGGTTGATTGACCAGCAAGGCAATCCGGTCGACCTGCCGCCCAAAGTTCAGCGCAGTTATTTGGTTAATCCCGAGTCATTAGTGTTTGCTTTGGCTGTACAAGGTAAAGCTGTGCAACCGATTCGATTGGATGTCAGAGGACTGCTTGTAAATGGTTTGGCTGTCAATGGTATAGGCACGCAAGGCGGCATTGATTGGCAGGTGCAAGATAAAGACGGCAATAACATTTTGTCGGGTAATCTTGATTTGCTGCCAGTGCAGGATATGTTTGAGGCGTTGCCTATTTCGACCAATGAAGAGCAGCTGTTCTCTAAACACAGCACTTTTATTTTGGCCCCGGCAGCCGGTGTTAAACTGGTTGTTCAATCGGCTGACGCGCAGGCTTTGGTGAGTGTGTTTACCCGCCCGCTTAACTTAAGTTATAAGGACGATTTCGATCAGGGCTCTTTACACGGAAAAGCAGAAGACATTTTACAAGGGAAGTCACAGAGAAAAGCACAAGAATTGCCCCAATGGTTTATGTTGCTGCCCAAAGGCGCTAATCGTCTCAAGGCGGATGGATTGACGCGACTGATTTATCGTCAGCAAAGGCCCAAATTGCCAGATGTTGTTGAGCCGGGTTTATCGCAATGGCAAGCGTTAAAAAGTGTTGATGATCCGCCTACGTATCCTCTTTTCGTTGGACAAAGCAATGCTGCGAAAATCGACTCGGTTACCGTTGCCGCCAATTATCAGCTTATTGAAGGCGCTACTGTAGCAGGCACTGAGGTTGGTTTTAGCGCCAATTTTGTGGTCGACCGGCAAGCAAAAACGCTGTCGCCAAAGCTGGTGTATGTTCAGCCGTCACCAAAGGTACAAAAAGTACAAGTCAGCATCGATGGCAAAACCTTTGATTATTGGCTTGGGGCGCAGGCGGGACAAATCACTTTGCCGAGCATCAACGTCGGTGAGCACCATATCAGTA
>JABSOG010000840.1 GCA_013216025.1 Algicola sp.
TTAAAATGTGTGTGAATCCGTCCAATCAATTAACGGCTTTCAACAATTTAATTGATAATAATGTTTTGTTATCAGCATTATGACAGGATGATGTCTGTTAAAAGAATTTGTGAGCTAATTCATTGTCTTGTACTACCAAAAACCTAGAACTAAATACAATACATGTAGTTGTGTGATGGTGACCAATGCGATAAACCCATGCCAATGGTCGCAAACCACCAGTCGTCATTCTGGTCGACTGCCATACGGTAAGCCTGATCCACTTTTTGGGCAATCCTAGTTGACGACAAATCACCCAGCTTGACATCAAACACCTGATAATTGGCCAAAACAGCAAAACTGTCGTCTTTCAACTGTTGTATCTCAGTCACCTTCAAAGTGCCCGAGGCATTGCTCAGGTTGCTAATGTACAAAGCGGGCTGTGGGATATAAATCATCCCGTCCTGCGTGGCAAACCACAAAGAACCATCGCTATCATTTAGAATTTTGGAGACGACATTGCGATTAAACTGCTTAGCCAAATCATGGCTGCCCGACACCGGTGTAAACTCACCATAACGGGGGTCAAAAGTTAACACCCCACGCCCCATGGCCCCCAACCACAACCGACCCTGTGCATCAGAGGTCATAGAATAAATGTCGTTATCAATGGCTGCCATTTCACTGTGTTTGGCTGGCGTAAAATGGCTAAACTGCTGGGTTTTTCGATCAAACAAGTCAAGCCCCATTTTAGTCGCCACCCACAGACGGCCTTTTTTATCTTCATACACACTACGCACACCATCGTTACTCAACGAACCCGAGTCTTGTGGGTCATGGTTATAATGCCGAATGTTTTTACCGTCATACCAAAACAACCCCTTGAGCGTACTGGGAAACCACAAGTGCTGTTGTTTATCAATATAAACCGTACTTAAAAGACCGCCAGGCAATATCGCCAACGGTTTTGGCAAAGCGATGGCTTTTTGAGTATTAAGGTCGAATCGAAAGACCCCCTGGGTTGAGCCAACCCATAGGGTTTGTTCTTTATCGATGGTTAAATTGTAAAGCTGCTGGGTTACTGGCGGGCCGTTAGGGTCGATGCGTAAATCAACCCGCTTGAAATGCCCGCTTTGAGGTGAAAATACCGACAGTCCACCACCAAATGTACTGATCCACAGATCACCGCTATCGTCCTCAATGACATCAAATACCCGGTTATGGTTAATACTATGAGGATCGTCAGCATTGACCGAAAACCGTTTGGCGTTGTAGCCATCAAAACGCACCAAACCTTCATTGGTACCCAGCCACAAATAGCCATTACGACTTTGAAAAATAGAATTGACCTCTCCCAGCGAAATATTGTCCAAAGTAGTGATGTGTTTGGCATAGGGGGCAGCCGTTATCAAAGGATTTACAGACGCCAGCGCAGCAAATGGCCTCCCCCACAACAGGGCAAGCAAAATAAAAGGAATGAACAATCGGACAATACCAATACGAGACATCAATAGCGGTTTTCTTGACCCAGTTTGAAGGTAAACAATAAAGAAATAGTGTCTCTTCAGTGTAGTGCCATTTTGGCCAAAAATCACTTATATCAGTGACTTGTATTGATAGCGGGCATCGCTTGTTTATCCCCCTATACTGTCTCCGCCAACGCGTTTGACTTGCCTTGATACCAATGACAAAATTAAAACACAAGCTGATGATTATTTTATCCAGCAAAATGACCAAGTAATTAATGGATTTGGTATTTTATCTGCTAAGCTGCGCCGCATCTTAAGGTTTTCAAGCTCAAATGATGAAGTATCAAGAAACTATTCCAGTGCTCTTGCTCGGCCTGTTGATGGCTGCGGGCACCGGCTTTTCTTATTTATCGGGTAATCAACACACTTATTTGGTAGACGGGCTGAGACTAATCAACCCCGAGTTGCTGCAATACGATTGGTTTGCGACCCAAACGACCCACTACCACGATAATTTCGGCGCGGTTTTATGGCTGATAGACAAATTGATGCCGCTCTCATCAGGTACCATCGCGCTAAACGCCACGCTCATCATATTATCCATTTGGACGCTTTATCAACTGCTTAAACACTGTGCAGTAAAAAGGCCTCTGTCGGCATTAGCGTTATTAGTGGCCTTAATGATCCTCACCCGTTCCACGAGTGTTGGATACAGCTACGTCTACTCAAATTATTTGCAGCCATCAAGCATCGCTTCGGTGTTTTTTATCTTGAGTCTGGTGTGGTTTGTCAAACGCCAATATTTGACGTCGGGCCTGTTTTTGTTGGTCAGTGGCGTGTTTCATACCAACTTTTTGCTGTTGGGTCTGGCGACAATCGGCCTTGCTCACTTAATGTTGGGTAAAGACGATTTTTTCAAACGAACCGCGCAAAATATGGTGCCAGCGTGCCTGTATTTAGTGTATCTGCTGCCCGGATTGTTGGCCCTGTCAAACAGCGAGTTTGGCGAGCAATCTCGCTATATTTATCAACACATCCGTTCGCCTCATCACTATATACCAATGAACTACCTAGGCGATTTCGTCAAATTCTTTGGCATCAGCCTATTAGGGCTAGCATCTGGGCTATTGCACTTAACTAGAGGATCCCTGCTAAAACCACTGGTGTTATTGTTTTTGAGTATGCTGATCATAGTCACCATCGCCACGACATTAACGACAATAGTATTCGTGCCATTTGTATCGCAGTTATTTCCTTGGCGCTTGGCACCGTTTTGCGAGCTGCTAGCACTGGTGTTAATGGCTGTAACAGTAGTCAGCTTGGCCGACAAAAAACTGCAGCTGACAAACCCGACCAACCTACTGCTTATGGCAGGCACAGTGTTAGTACTGACTTACTATCTAGAAAAGGCAAGAGTCGATTACATCATTGCTTTTCCGGTTGCTGTGATTTTCTGTGCTGCGATGGCTTTGCTGATGAAACGACCATTGGTAGCAAAACTACAAACACCATCGACGCATAATCTGACGATACTCGGGGTATTGGTTATGGCACTGATCTTAAGATTGCCCGGTGCTTGGCAACGTTCAAATGTGCTGCATGACCTGCCCGCGGCAAAACAGACGTTGTTTGCTTGGTCGAAAACCCAAACCGCCATAAACAGCCAAATCTTGATCCCGCCCGGGTTCGATGATTTTAGGCTTCGTGGTGAAAGAGCGGTTGTGGTCGACTGGAAGTCGCCGCCAATTTTACCCGACGAAGTGATGGTTTGGTACCAGCGCATCGCAGATGTTACCGGCGTTGAAAAAATTAAATCGGTTAAACAAGCCAACACGGCTTACGCCAACATGGATGCCAAGCGACTGGGCACACTCAAATCTAAATACAAGATTGACTACGCGGTGTTTTACAACCGCAATAAAAGACTCAAGGGCTTGGGTAAAGTGGTTTTTGAGAACGACAAATATTTGGTTATTGGACTTTAAACGCAAGAATAACTATCTGCTTTTTCGCTTAACGCGGCTAGAACTGGCAATAATATACAAGGGCCTGGCTTTTTGTTCATCATAGATTTTGGCGATATAAAGCGAAATAGTGCCCAGACTCAACAAAATGATACCACTCAAAAAAATCAACAACATGATCACCGTGGTAAATCCACTGACTGCATTGCCTGATAGATAATTAAACAACGTTTGCACACCAAGCACGGCCCCTAACAACACCGTAATGGCCCCAATCCAAGTGACCAACACCAAAGGAAATGACGAGAAAGACACAATGTTGGTCAACGAATACTTAATCAACTGCCAGCGACTCCACTTGGTGTCGCCCGCAGTGCGCTGGGCCACATCAAATTCCACCGAGGTGGTTTTAAAACCGACCCAGGCGCCCCGTCCTCGAAAGAATCCAGTACGCTCCGGACATTGCATCAGTGCTTCGGCA
>JABSOG010000841.1 GCA_013216025.1 Algicola sp.
GACTGACGTCCATGGAAGGACTAATGTCGCGGGGGCATGGATGCCCAGGAGCGACTGACGTCCATGGAAGGACTAATGTCGCGGGGGCATGGATGCCCAGGAGCGACTGACGTCCATGGAAGGACTAATGTCGCGGGGGCATGGATGCCCAGGAGCGACTGACGTCCATGGAAGGACTAATCGCTCCTTCACATCCATGTGACCGCGAAATACCGTACATCCTGTACATATGTCGCGGGGGCATGGATGCCCAGGAGCGACTTACGTCCATAGATGCCCTGGAACGATTGTTTAATTTGCCCCTGCTGCGATCTGCAGATATAGTTAAGCTAAACCCAATAACAACTATCCAAGCTGTTTATGACTGTCAAACCTAAAATCCCGATGACCCCTTCTAAACGCCATCAAAAAGACCTGATTGAGCAAAAATACATTGATTTAACCACCACTTATGAGCGAATGAAGCTCAAACCCGAAGTCACCAGCAAATTTACCGACATAGTTGCGATAATCGAAGGCCTGATAGCGTCCGATGTTGAACACAGTTGGGATAATGCCAATATCATCGAACAATCGTTGGCACCGATGTACTCTGAAGTGGAGTTAGACAGCGAAATCAGTCTTAACATGTTAGAAGCCAAGCGGCGTTTGACTGTTGAAAATGGTCAGTTTTTTGATGCTGAATATCACAAATTGCTTGAAACAGAGCACTTGGATGCCACAGCCGTTAAAGAGGGCAAGTTGAATTTGTTGTGCAACCTCTACAAAAAACTGCAAATCAGCTATGACCTTGAAGTACAGAAAAAACACGCACTGTCGGCTATTCGGTTTTCAACCAGCATGGCGTTTTTAGCGTCTATCTTGATGTTTTTTAGCATGGACAACATGCGCTTGCTTAAAAATGTAATGATTATTAATACTGGTGCGGAAACCGAATTCATTATCTCGGCCCTATCGGCGGGTTGGATGGGCGCGTGTTTCAGCATGTTGTTCAGGCTCAAGGGCGATATTCAACAGCAGTCCCTGTCTGAACTCAACGCGATGAATCGCATAGATAATTTGGTCTCGCGCTCACTGATTGGCATGGTCAGTGGTTTGATCATCTTTTATGCCTTTGAGGCGAGCTTTCTGCAAGGCGCGTTATTCCCCGAATTGCTGTTTAACAACGAGGGCGGTTTTGTCTCAGACGATAGCGCCATGAAAAAAGCTCACGCCATGCTGGTGTTTTGGTCGTTTCTCGCCGGATTCTCAGAGAAAATGGTGCCGAACCTGCTTTCCAAGGCTGAGAGTAAAGCTGAGGAAGGGGGTTAGGAGCCTGTCTCGAAAGTCAATTTTCACCTCAGTGTAGGATGGGCCTCGGGCAGCTCGGCCCATTCTACGAATGGCAGTTCTAATCAGGCTTTTGCAGCAACCTCTTAATCTTCCACTACAACTTCATATTCACAAATGCAGCCGCAAGGCTCAGTGGGGTGTTTTCTACTACGCGGCCCATTTCTTGGTCTTGGTCGAACAGCATAATGGTGGGGACGGCGCTTAGGTCGTATTTTTTGATTAATGCCGGGTCGCGCTTTTCATAAGGGGCGGCGGCGATGAATTCGATGTCATATTTGATGTCGCTGTGCTGGGCGTTAACTTTGTCGAGCAGGTTTAACAATCTGGGGATTTCGCGCTGGCTGTCGTGACACCAGGTGCCAAAAACCACGACCATTTTTTTGTTGTTTAACTGATTGGCAAAATCCAGTACTTCTAAATCGCTGATTTGGCTTTGGTCGTTTTTTTTGTTTATGGCGAATATTTGAAAGCGACTCAACAGCTCTTGTGGGGTAATTGGACCCAGGTGATAAGCCTGCATTTGATGCTCACCCGCTGCGCCATGGCCGTTTTGGGCGGTATTGTCGGTGGTGGTACAAGCTGTCATTAATAGGCTGAGGCATACGACTGGGATTAGTGTGGCGAGTTTAATGGATTTATTCATGACGATGATGACCTTTGGGCAAAAACCTGAAAATTAAGAGCGCGTATTGTGCAAGGTTTCATTGCATAGGTCAAATATCAAACTTTCTCATCGGTCTCCTTGCTGGGGGACGTTTGTTTGCCACTCAGAAACTCATTGATGATCTGCGCCAATTGAGTGGGGGCTTCTAGCGGACTCATATGGCCGCAGTTGTCGATCATTTTTACCTGGGCATGTCTAAAATGCTCGGCGAGTCGAAATATTTCATCCCGCTCTACCAGTTGGTCTTGCTCTGCACCAACCACCAATACAGGTATATCTAGCGTTTTAGCCTGTTCAAGCAACGATGGCCGATGTGAACTCGATTCCATTTGGGCTATTAGGGTCTCTTTACCCAGCGTTTTGTCCATAGCTCGAATGGTATCGCCAACCCGGTCATCGAGGTTGTCGGGGTGAACAAATTTACTCATGCGCTGGCGAGTGATGCCGGTGTATTGATTCGATTTGACGTAGTTGAGTATCTTGTCACGCAAGGCTTGCTCTTCATTAGACAAGGCGTGGCCAGTTGCACCGATGAGTACCAAACGCTTCACAGCATAGGGGTGATCGATGGCATATCGCAGAGACAGATATCCACCCATCGAAAACCCAATCAAATCTACCGGGTCTAAATCGAGCTTTTGTTTTATATCATCAAGCATCCCAGGCATGGTGTGGTGTAGTGCAAAGTCGATGTGAACAGGGCTAAATTGCGCAGATAACTGGGGCCAAACGTCTTGCCATAATTGTGCGTTACACATAAAACCGGGGACAAAATATAGAGGTTGGGTCATGGATTAGTTATTTAAGTGGCTTTCGTTAAGGATGAGGGGCTCAGGATAACAGATTGGGGATAACAGATATGCAGGTGATGGCAAAAATCGTCCAATGCTTGGATTTTTGAGGGGTATTAAAAAAGGGGGGGGCGCCTTTTTTAACGATTTATTACTGCTCGCTTTGCTGTATTTCTTTGTTTTATTTCTTTACTGAGACTCCTTACGACTTTTTTACTACGAGACGACACCGCTTTTATTAGGCCAAGAGGGGCTGTACGTTTTCGCCAGTTCTACGGGCATATTCGATCAGTTTTTTGTCTAAAGAACCTAAACGGACCAGCTGTTCAATCAGTTTTTTAAGCTCGTCTACCGAAACATTGACAAAGTTTTGCAGTTCTTGCTCACCACTGTAACCGTGGTGTTTTATGACCGACAACAGAAAGGTCAAAATGTTATAGCTTTTCATTAATTTACCTGACTTTTTTAAAGGAAAGTGTGAATGGGTAGTGGTATAGAGTTATATAGAACGAGAAAAGTTCCATACAATCTCAAATTTTGCGATGAACGGCTGTTTTTTCTTTATTGGTCACAAAAAAGTTCAATGATAACAAGGGTAAAAGCGCGATTTCGGGTCATTCTTGATCAATTATTTGGTCGGCAATAGGCTTTTATTTTGGCTTTATTCTATAATGATTATATCAACATAGGTGGAACTCAACTCCAACAGGTCTAAAATGGCACTAAATCGCAGCAAGCTGGTCGAAATTGTCCAGAATATTCCCGCTTTTCCTCAAAGTGTCAATCAGGTTATTGCCATGACATCTAATGCCATGTGCCCACCAAAAAAGCTGGTACAGGTCATTGAACGTGATCCGATTTTAACCATCAAAGTACTCAAACTGGTCAACTCCGCCTTTTTTGGCCTGTCTAAAGAGGTGATCTCGGTGCAGCACTCGGTGGTTTATGTGGGCTTGAATACCGTTAAAAACGTGGCCATTAGTGTGGCAATGTCTGGTGTGTTGCCAGAGCACAATGATGCTGGTTTAGATATGGCTCCGACCGACGCACAGGTGTTGATCACCGGCGAAAACGGCACGGGTAAGGAGCTCGTCGCGCGCCAGAT
>JABSOG010000842.1 GCA_013216025.1 Algicola sp.
TACGTGTTTACACACGGCAGAGGCAGCTTAGACGACGCTAATATGACATTGGTATCAAGTGTTGATATGGGTGTGCAAAATGCCTATTGGACAGGCACCCAAGTGATTTACGGTCAAGCGGGTGGGGCAGTTGACAACGATTTTACCAGTAGTTTTGATATTATCGCGCACGAATTCACTCATGGGGTCATCGATCACAGTGCCAAATTGGTTTATCAAAGTGAATCTGGCGCGCTCAATGAAGCCTGGTCTGATATTTTTGGTGTTACCATCAAAGCCCGAGTCGCCAATAGATCATCCTCTAACTGGTTATTGGGTGACGGTTTATTTAATACGCCTTATAAAGCCGTTCGTTATATGAATGATCCGACCAAAGACGGTACGTCTAAAGATTACTACCCTGAGCGTTATACCGGTACGTCTGATAACAGTGGTGTTCACCGCAACTCGGGTATTGCTAACTTGGCTTACGTTTTAATGGTACAGGGCGGAACGCATCCACGCGATAAAACCACTGTGACAGTGCCAAGTATTGGTATGGATAAAGCGGAAAAAATCTTTTATCGTGCGCTGACCACCTACATGACCCAAAATACCGACTTTGCTGGCGCACGAACCGCAACAGCATCGGCTGCCGACGACCTTTATGGTGCAACCGTCAAAGAGGCCGTTGAAACGGCTTGGTGTGCAGTAGGCGTCGGCTATTGTCCAGGGCCAGTGATAGATCCGCCAAATAATGAACTTAGAAACTGGGTGACCGAAACCGGTTTGTCTGCTTCAAAGGGTAAAGATCTTATCTACACCATGCAAATGCCTAAGCATGTGACGAATATCAAGTTTGACATGAGTGGCGGTACAGGTGATGCCGATATGTATGTCAAGTTTGGTTCAGCCCCGACCGACAACAGTTATGATTGTCGTCCATACAAAAGCGGCAATGTAGAAACCTGTAATCCGACCAGTAAGGATGGTACTTATTACGTTCGTGTGAAGGCTTATTCGAGTTTCTCGGGTGTGAGTTTGACCGGTAGTTATACCAGCATAGTAATTGATCCTATTCCAGGCGTCGACGAAACCATCCAAAATATTGCGGTTTCACAAGGGCAGTGGCAGCGCTATACCCAAGTGTTGTATAACGGCGCTACTGATCTGAAAGTGACAATATCTGGTGGTAATGGTGATGCTGATCTTTACGTTCGTCACGGTGCACAGTCGACCATCAGTATCTACGATTGTCGTCCTTGGAAAAACGGTAACTTAGAGACCTGCACCTTTCCTTCACCTGACACAGGCATATGGTACCTGGATGTTTATGGTTACAGCTCAGCCTCTGGTGTCACTATGCGTGTGACGGCTAACTACTGACTTTAAACCTTTTCAATAATAATGGTCCCCTGCAGCTAGCTGTGGGGGATTTTGTGTTTTCAGGTTGGGTTATTGGGGTTTTACAATGCTGATCAATTTATGGATAAAAGCTCTAATGGCCTTGGCTCCATCAAAAGAAAATGCCATACCATAATGAACTTCAGTGTTACCCTTGTTTTTACGGGTCGGAAAGCGCGTCATTTGCGCGCTGTGATAGTAATTTTCTTTGGCATGAACGCCTTTGATGGCGGTAAACTCTGCCAAAAACACTTCAAAGGCTGGGCGAATAATAATTTGCGGATAACGGCCTTCGTGCTGCAAATAAAACGGTTCTTTGAGTTCGGGCAGCATATATTCGGCAATTTTGTTGATTTTGTAATTGGAGCGACAGTTTAATTCAGTCAATACCGTTAATACATCACTGTGTTCTATGGCCAATTTGAGTTCCTGCTTGGGTTTGAATGGATTGAGCCCAGCCTAAGCGAAAGGGCTTCATTATACAACCTGTGCCTTAACCTATTGCCTAACGTAACGCCTTAACCCCAAACAATACACGGGCAGCGTTAAACGGATAAATCATCAAACACAACAAAACCGTCAGCGGCAAGGATATGGCCAACAGCCCTGCGATTTTTGTTGTAATACCGGTTTGCCACTGTATGACATAAAAAGCGGCGATAACTATCACGGTTTGATGAAAGATATAAAAGGGAAAGATCATTTCGTTGCACTTGGCCAACCATTGATTGTGGTGGTTAAGGTACTGCTGGGCGTAACCAATAAGGGTTAACGTCGCAGACCAGGCAACGGCAGAGGCAACTATTCGCCACAGTGTCCAGCGTACTTCTAGTGATAACCCCGGGCTTAAGTCAGGCGAAAAATAATAGCCATAAAATATGACCGTACAACCCACCAATAAATACCAATTGAACCGCCGAAAACGCCTTATATTGGCCCACAAAGTCGTTGAACTCATCAGCACCATGCCCATGACATAAAAGAAGCCATAAAACCCCGAGGACGACAGGTTGGCGATATCTTTACTATCTTCAGGAAAATAGATTTTTAAAACACTTCTTAAACCCATCAGCAAAAAAGCAAACAAAAACAGCCCCGCCGGTTTGTTCGAAATTGTCTCAATCGCGTTGATAACACGTTTGCCTTTAGAGGATTGTAAGAACGAATAAATGGGCAACGACAACAACGCAAAAACCACCAGATACTCGATAAACCACAGATGATTGGTGCTCAAGTTCGAGGCCAAAGAGGGGTAGGCCTGCCAATACGATTCAAACTGGTCGATATGGCCAATATAGTTTTGTGGCGGTACTATGATCAAAATCGCGAAAATCAGCGGGACTAATAATCGCATCGCGCGCTGCTTAATAAAGGCAGTACGATTTTTGAACGACAACAAAATGACCGCGCCAGCCCCGGCAATTAAAAATAACATCGGCAGTCGAAACTGTTCAAAATACACCATAATATCATCAAGCACTTTGCTTGATTGGGCGTTCATCACCAAAAAACCATCACCATTAAATGGCATCAATATGTGGTGAAGAAAGACCCCGATGATCAGCATAATTCTCAGCCAATCGAGTTCGTGATAACGTTTGTGAGATGTCATAATACCTGCTTGTTGGGTTATTAAGGGATGAGAAAGCGTTGCAATTATTCGTTTGAAGTGCTTGAATCTACAGTTGTAAGTTATTGAAATCCATCATTATGTGATAAGCGGCAGGCTGTAGTGATGAAAGAGAGTGATGAAACTATAAGAAACAACAGGGCAACACTTTATGCATCCGTTATTTGAAAAACACCAACGTTTTTGGATTGTCTTTTATTGGCTGACCAGCGGCACAATCTCCGCCAGTGTCAATAGCCTGTCGGTGATAAGCGACTATGCCCGGCGGGAGTTGGTTATACCGTGGTGGCAACCCGTGGTATGGGAGTTTTCAAGCCAGCTGTCTATTTTGCTATTGATCCCGCTCATTGTGTTGGCCGACAGAAAATGGTCATTTTCGTTCACCCGGTTCAAGGTCGGTGTGGCCCAGCATTTGTTGTTTTCTTTACTCTTTTCATTGTCACATGTGTTTTTGATGGTTGCGATGCGTCATGGCAGTTATTGGCTTGGGGATGCGACCTACAATTTTGGCCACTGGTCGGCAGAACTACTTTACGAATACCGTAAAGACTTTTTCGGCTATTTTGGTATTTTGGCCACTATCTATGTCTATCGATTTATCGTCAGCCGCCTACGCAGCGAAGCCACCATGATTGATGTAGGCGAAGAGGCCGTACAGCCCGCTTTTGTTGAACGCTTGCTCGTCAAAAAACTAGGCAAAGAATTCATCATCAACACTGCAGATATCGAATGGGTAGAAGCATCGGGCAATTACATGAACCTGCATTTGGGTGAGCGTTGTTATCCGCTAAGAGAAACCATGGGCGGTTTGGTCAAACGACTCGACCCGCAACATTTTGCCAGAACCCACCGCTCGTTTTTGGTCAGATTAGATCAGAT
>JABSOG010000843.1 GCA_013216025.1 Algicola sp.
CACTGCATCACCTCTGCCTTGTATAAAGAACAAACAACTCGCTGCAAAAATCAACTCCAAAGATCAACAGGCCCTAGTCATTCAGCCTAATTTAAGGAAAATCATGAAGTTTAAATCAACACTTTGGCAGTTATTATTACTTTCAGGACCCATCGTTGTCGGCCAAGTAGGACAAATTTTAATTGGCGCGGGGGATGTTTTTATTGCTGGTCTGCATTCGACCCACACCTTGGCGGCCACTGGCGTTGCTATCGGATTTTTTACGCCTTTTTTGATTTTTAGCATCGGTTTAGTTATGGGTTTGTCTTCCTTATTTTCGATAAAAATAGGGGAGGGCAAACAAATGAACAATAAGCTGTTTACGGTGATCACTTATTCTTCGCTTGTGGGTTTAGTGCTGTGTTTGCTACTGCTATTTTCTATCGACTTATTGCCTTTAATCGGTATAGAAAAGTCGCTCATTGACTTCTCTTCAGTGTTTCTAGAAATTATTGCGTGGTCAATTGTGCCAGCCACTATTTTCTATGGGCTTAAAGAGTATTTGCAAGCGTCTGAAGACGTGGCGTTTGCCAATGCTATCAACCTGATAGCTGTTGTGGTTAATTTGGCGTTAAATTACGTACTGGTGTTTGGCATATTTGGCTTTGAAGGACTCGGAGAAATTGGCCTACCCATTGCCAGTTTAGTCATTCGATGTTTACTTTGTTTAGCCTTGATTTTGTATATCGTACGAAAATATCACTGGGGAAAATTCGAGCTGCCTTTGGTCATAGAGGTGTTTAAATATTCGCTGCCTATTGCGATCTCATTTACTTTGGAAATTCTAGCATTTTCAATGGTTGCGGTGCTGGCCGGTACTTTAGGGGTTATTCAGGCTGCGGCAGGCAACGTAGTCAACTTAATTAGCACTATATTGTTCATGGTACCTTTGTCTGTATCTAGCGCTGTTGGGGTAAAGGTTGGTGCGGCGTTTGGCAACAACAATAATCATCGGGTGCTCAGCAATATTAAAGCGAGTTATATCATTATTGGTGTTTACGCGGCTTTGTCATCATCACTATTGATATTAATCCCCGAAAGCTTTTTGCAACTATTTTCAAGTGACCCAGATGTGATTGCTATGGGCATTAGTGTCTGTTTAATCATTGCGTTATTTCAGATATTCGATTCGTGCCATGTCACTACCGCAGGCATTTTACGTGGCATGGGCGAGACTAAAATACCGTCTTATATTGTGCTCTTTGCCTTTTGGGTTGTGGGCATACCCAGCGGTTATTATCTCACCTTTTACAACGATGGTGGTCTGGCAGGGCTTTGGATTGGTCTGGCGATTGGTTTGGCTATCGCTTCTATTGCGCTACTGACTCTTTTATACAAACACTACTCAAGCAACTCACGCGACAATAAGGTAATGGTGAAATGAACAACAGCAGTATTGGTAGTAATGAAAAGTATAAAAATTTCTCACAAATTGATGGCTCACACCCGTTAAGAACGGCTATTCCAAAAGGCTACATTGACTATCAGGCACGTATTCGAAGTGGCGGAAAAGTGTCGTATTTTAACTTTAATTTGGCTCGCGAAATCGGCCTTATTCCATCAGACCATCCAGATGAGTTAAAACAAGACTTAACGAGTGAAATCATTAACACGTTCTCTTTGCAAATTATCAATGAATTCGACATTGCTAACGGCAAGGTATTTGCCAACGAAGACATTAAAACTGGTAAATACATGGCAACCCGATATCTGCAATTACAACATGATGATGACCAAGGTCTAAAATCCGGAGACGGTAGAAGTATATGGAATGGTCAATTGACGCACAACAACGTCACCTATGACCTGTCTTCATGTGGCACTGGCGGCACTCAGTTTAGCCCGGCAACCAGCCGGTTGGGCGAATATTTTGAAACGGGCGACCGCTCAGTCACTTATGGTTGTGGGTATTGTGATATTGAAGAGGGCATTAACTCCATCTTAATGAGTGGTATTTTTCATCAATTGGGCATTTCTACTGAAAGAACGCTATCGATAGTTGAGTTTGATGACATCATTTCGATTAATACGCGTGTTCACAACAATCTATTGCGACCCAGTCATTTGTTTTTATATTTGCGTCAAAGTCGACTGCAAGAATTAACAAGCCTAGCTGATTATTATATTGAACGTCAGCAGCAAAATGGCAAACTCCCGGCGACGTTCGAGAACGAGTCTAAATATGATTATTTATTGAATTTGATGGCGCAGCAATTCGCTCGATTGATTGCTTATTGTGACGACCATTACATCTTCTGTTGGCTCGACTGGGACGGTGACAATATTTTAATGGATGGCGGCTTTTTAGATTACGGCTCAGTCCGTTATTTCGGGCTTTATCATACTGAATATTGCTACGATGATGAAGACGAACCTTCGCCTTGTATCTTAGAACAAAAAGAAAATGCCTTGAAAACCATTCAAGTCATGGCACAGGCTGTTGATTACATTAAAACTGGCACTAAACGCGATATTGAAGCTTTTGCTGAGCATTCATCCTTAACGCTATTTGAACAAGCATTCGATAGACAAAAGTTAGAAAATACCTTGTTTAAGATGGGTTTACCGCGTGGCATTTTTACACCGCTGATTGACCAACATGCTGAGTTAATCAGTAACTTTCGAGAGTCGTATAAAGTGTTTGAATTGGCGAAAACTGATCAATCGACGCGAAAGAATCAATTCGATATTCCGCTACAGGCTTTGTTTAGCACCAATAATTTGCTGCGTGAATATCCTGAGTTATTGCTTAGCTCTCATAACGAACCTGACAATGTTAAATTGCTACAAATTTTGCTCGTTGATGACTACCGCATAACGGACTTTTCGATAAAAGACAGCTGGCTAAACGCGCTTAAAGCCTTCAGGCAACACTACCATAGCCTGTTAGAGCTGGCTTGCGCCTATTCGAGTAACAATAAACAAGACATGTTAATTGAAATACGTGACCGCTCAAAGATAGTGAACAAACGAGACCGTATTACTGGCACGGCTTTGAGAGCCATTTGGGATTTAGTGTTAAGAGAAGAAGAGCGAGTAGGGCCCGATGAGTTTTATCAGTTGATGGAGGCTATTGTTGCCTATCAAAATACTGATCCCGATATTGCAGCGCCTATGCCGAAACAGTATCCTGAGAAAATGTTTCGAAAGGCTTTGGAGATTTTTGAGGCGCATCGGTATGGGTTTTGAATGGTAAATTACTTGAGATCTTAGTCGCATATCTGTTTACTTGAAACACTTACGAGGAAAGAAAAGGGGTCATTTGTTCAATAATCAATTGTTTTGAACGTTTGTTTGTTGGTCAAACGACCTGACCCCTAAATGCTCTTTTGGGGCCAGATGGCGGCTTTTTCTCCGACCGCACGTGTTTCTTTGTACCATCATTGTTTGAGCGCAGTCAGATACCTTAACGGGTGGTGGGAGGTAGTTTGCGCCATCATCTGGTTGAATTCTAGCTGGAGTAGATGAGAAAAGAAATTGGGGACTGTGCCAGTGGTATCGAAGATGTGCGGTTCTCCAAAATGTTTGTACTTATCGCCTACGAACGGGAAGTCACAGGCGTCATCACCCTTGTTGACTATGCGAAAGAATTTAGACGGCCAGCGTTTATCAAATGCTTTTGCTGTCGATGGGTCGGCTACTCTAGGTTGTCCATACGTGTATACGCCGTTAAAGACCTTGTAGGCTCGGTTGCGCAGTGCCAGCTCAGCTGCGAGTAGTGCGGCGACGGCACCGCCTAGACTGTGCCCGGTGAGCCAGACACTTTTAGTTTTACCCGGGTCGTATTTTTCTATTTCTTTCACAACGTCAATAAATAGTTGGGTAGCGCCCTTATACCACCCTT
>JABSOG010000844.1 GCA_013216025.1 Algicola sp.
AACTGTTTGCTGCCATAAACTACCGGCACTTTGTAATTCCGATTGAGTCAGCAGGTTGGCATTTTGCAATGGTATTTTGGGTTGTGCCACCAACGACTCCAGCAACTCGACAAAATGCTTGCCGATTTGTTCGATAGTACTGCGCTCAAACAATGCACAACTGTAATCCAGTCGTGCCATCAGTTTTTCACTGTCTACTGCCATGACCAAAGCAATATCATCTTTACACGCAACTACCGGCACGTCGACACTGTGAAATTCCAGTTCATCCAATTTGACGGCCCCACCTTGTGTACCAATCACCATGTTTGATGCATCGTTAAATTCATGGGCATCCAGCAAGCTGAACATGGTTTGGAACAAAGGGCTGCGGCTGCTGTCACGCACCGGATTGATTTTTTCAACTATGGTTTGAATGGGCAGCTGTTGATTGGCCAATGCACCCAATACCGTTTGTTTTACTTCAACGATGAATTGTTCAAAAGAAGCCCCACCTGCCAACTGGGTTCTCATCACAACCGGGTTGACACAGTACCCTACCAGCGATGAATGGGATTTTTGATCACGACCGGCTGTTGGTACGCCGATGCAGATATCGTCTTGACCGGTATAGCGATAAAGCAATATTTGATAAGCCGCCAACAATACCGTAAACAATGTGGTTTGCTGTTCTTTGGCCAGTTCAACCAACTTGTCCTTTAACGGCCCCTCAATGGTGAAGTGGCTGCAATCGCCTTCAAACTGTTGTTCGACCGGTCTGGCGTGGTCAAGCCCCATGTTCAAAATCGGCAAGCTGCCCGACAACTGTTCTGTCCAATAAGCCAAACTGTCATTTTTCGCCATTAACTGCTGATTCTGTGCAATATAATCGTAGTAGTCGAATTTAACCGCCTCAGGCTGAGGCAGGCCAAGCAAATTGGCACTGTAGCTTTTGGCTAGGTCGATGATCATACGTTGCAATGACCACAGATCCGCAACCACGTGATGCACGACGAATACCAGCATCATCTGACCCTGCTCCACATCGACCAGATCAACACGGCACATTGGGCCTTCACTTAAGTCAAACGGCTGGTTGAGCTTCGCCCCGACAAAACCCTTAAGCTGTGACAGCGCCAACAGCGGATTTTGGCAGTTAACTTCAATCGGCATTGACTGGGCTATGTGGCTTTGAGTCAGTTGGGTTTCATCTTCAAAACGGCTATTCAAGACCGGGTGACGGGCCAATACGCTGTTCAGCGACTTGAGTAATACAGCCTTGTTAACATGTTTGGGGAATAACACCGGCAATGTCAGGTTATAGGCGGTGCTGGTCAGGGCCAACTGCTGGATATACCACAACGCTTTTTGGTTCGGTAACAGCGGGCTTTGGGTCAGCCCCAACGAAGGCTGTTGTTCTTGTGGATGATGTTGATGTTGTTCAGTTGATGGTTTTTGCTTTTCCAGCTCTTGGCAGATGTCATTGATTGAACTGCCGTCAAAGAAGCTTTCAATGGCAAATTCCAACTTCAGCGTATCCTCAATAATATGGTGCAACTGAATGGCTTTAAGTGAATCCATCCCCATCGCGATGACGGCTTTATCAAGGGCAATATTGGCTTCGTCGATAGCCAGCAATTTGGCCACCTGGGTGCGAATAAAGCTTGGCAACTGGGCTGGGGTATCCGCTGCTTGCACTGCTTCACCTTCGACTATTTTACCTTCAACTACTTCACCTTCAACTACAGTCGCCAACGCAGGTATCTTGTTGGCGTCAAACAGCTTACCCGCAACACCACGCTGGATTTTACCGCTGGATGTTTTAGGCAACATTTGTGGTTTGATTAAAACCAATCCGTGTAATTGCAAAGCATGTCTTTGCGCAATCACTTGTCTGAGATTTTCAAATATGGCCTGTGGGTCCAGGCTGTTGATCACTTCACGGCGAACTTCCTGAACAACAACCAGTTGCTCCTCGTTGTTTCGTTCTACCGAGAACGCTGCGCCACAACCCATTCTGAAGGCCTTTTCGCTGACCTGCGCCGTTAATTCGATATCTTGCGGATAATGATTGCAACCACGAATAATGATCATTTCTTTTAAACGACCGGTCACAAAGACTTCGCCGTCAATTATGCTGCCAAGGTCGCCGGTTCTAAAGAACGGCCCTTCACAGCTGCATTGGGTATAAGCGTGGAAAGTTTGTTCGGTAACCTCTGCGCGCTGCCAATAACCTTGGGCAATACTCGGACCCTTGATCCAAATCTCGCCGACTTCACCATCAGCGCAACGTTTTTGGGTATCCGGGTTAACAATATAAACCTGCTGATCACCCCAAACACGACCGGAGCTAACCAAATAACTGCCACCTTTTTCAGCCGATTGGGTGACTTTGTGGTTCGTCAGGTCCTTGGCGTCAACCTTGATGGTTTTTGACGGCTCATCAGACTTACAGCCGGTGACAAACAAGGTTGCTTCGGCCAGACCGTAACAAGGATAAAGCGATTTTTCTTTGAAACCGCAAGACGCAAAAGCTTTGACAAAGCGTTGCAAGGTCGCGGCCCGAATAGGTTCGGCGCCATTGAACGCAACCTTCCAGTGACTCAAATCGAGCGAGGCTTTTTGCTCATCAGTGACCCGGACAATACATAACTCATAGGCAAAGTTGGGGCCGCCACTGGTGGTCGCCTTGTATTTGCTGATAGCTTCAAGCCAGCGCGACGGCTTTTGTAAAAACGCCATGGGCGACATCAGTACTGAACGGACACCAAGGTATAACGGTTGCAATACATTGCCAATCAAACCCATATCGTGGAACAACGGCAACCAGCCGACCATCACCGTGTCTTTGTCGTGACCCATGCCTTGGAGGATCAGCGATTCGTTATGCATCAGGTTGCCGTGGCTGACAACCACACCTTTTGGTGTACCGGTTGAACCTGAGGTATATTGCAAAAATGCGACATCGTCGCCGGTGACAAATTGATTCTGCCACGCTGTTTCGCTGGTTTTTTCAAGTACGTTGCTGGTCAATACGGCGATATTGGCCACTTTGTTAAGGCTCTCGATACCTTGCGCATATTTTTCAACCACTTGTTCGGTTGACAAAATCAGGCTGGCGTCACAATCATCGATAATCGATTTCAGGCGGCTAAAACTGCTTTTGCGCGATTGCGGCAGGCTCGACGGCACGGCAACCACCCCGGCATACATACAACCCAAAAAGGCCGTCACAAATTCCAGCCCGGCAGGATAAAGCAACACTGCCCGCTCGCCCTTTTTCACATGCATTTGCAGGTTGGCGGCAATTTGCTCGGCTTTGGCGTCCAGTTGTTCAAAGGTCAGTGAACCGTCTTCGACTTCGCCTTTTAAAAAGGTATAGGCAATGGCTTTTGCCCGGTTGATGGCATGGCGCTGACACAGCGAAACCAGATTGTCTTCCCCCAGCACAACGCCATAGGCCTTGTCTGCTGCGGTGGTATTTATATTGCTCATGACCGGCAAATTCCTTAACTCACGTATATGTTGAAAAACACAGGATGTCAAAACTAAAGTGGGCATAACTACGCAAGCTGTTTTTGAAACGAAACGCCAGCTGATTTTTCGGTCTTCATTTCGTATCCATCACCCGGGGCGTATTAACAGGAGTCAAAAAAATACCAACGCTACAAGCACAAATTAAGGAGTTACCTTGGAAACCACACAAAAGCTGTATTCGATGAGGGAAGATGTTTACTTTGAACCGCTGCTGAACCAATGGTTTTGCTGGCCTTACCTGATCCCGCCGGTGACCGGGGCGCGTCACATGGTCAATACCCATCGTCGTATCATGTCGTCTTTTGTCAAAAACTATAAATTGCAAATTCAGGGCTTCAAAGAGCCGGGCATGGC
>JABSOG010000845.1 GCA_013216025.1 Algicola sp.
GGGATTTATACCACGATGGCAAATTTGGCATCGACAAAAATGCCAAAGAAGCGTCTAAGTGGAATGACAAGGCGGCAGAGAAAAATAAGAATGTGGTGTTTAAGTAACTTAAACCCTGTAGTGAACAAACAGGTAAATCTGCCACTTGTACAACATCGGTTCTGTGCCAGAGCCGGTGAATAAATCAGCTATTTTTTGTGTTTACCCTAATGAAATCCTAAACTTGATAGTCCAATCGATAACTTCGTGGCCATCATGCGTACGACAACCTTTTCTACACCAGATATTACTATCAGCAACGCATTGCTGTTGAGACTTAAACACGCTTGGCGGTTGTTTTTGCTGTTGTGCTTGTTGCTGCCGACCAACCTTGCTACCGCAGTGCCGAACGAGGCAAACAGCCAATGGCATACGTTTGCCACTGCAACCGTAACCCCTGGCTCCCAAACCGCTGCAAACTCGATCACTGCCATCGATTTGACCGATGAAGAGAAAAGCTGGATTCAGCAAAACCACGTTAAAGTCGGTGTTGAAGAATGGATGCCGCTGATTGCTGCGGGTCCCGATGGTACAGTCAATGGTATTGCTGGCGGGTATTTGCGGCTGATAAAAAAATATACCGGCTTGCGTTATGAGGTCGTCAGCGACCTGTGGGATCCACTGCTCAATGATTTTAGTGCGGGCCGGTTGGACCTGTTGCCCGCCACTTATTACACCGATGATCGTGCTACTTACGGGTTGTATACCAAGCCCTATTTCAATATGCGGGAGTTTTTCTATATCCGCGATGATAACCCAACCATTCAATCTGCTGCCGACTTGAGCCATGCCAAAATTGCGGTGGTCAAAGGGTATGGCACCATTCCAAAAATCAGGGCCAGCTTTCCCGATGCCACCATCGTCGAAACCATCGACTTGCTCCATTCAGTCAACGCGGTACTCAATGGTGAGGTCGATGCCATGATGGAAGCGCAGATGGTGACGGGACATTTTATTCGCCAAGAGGCCATTGTCGGTCTTAAAAGTGTTAGTCAGAGCCTTTTTCCTTCTTCTTCGCTGCACATGTTCAGCAGTAAAGAGCACCCCATTTTACTGTCTATTTTGCAAAAAGGACTCAATGCCATCACCACTGACGAACGTCAGGTGCTGTTGCAAAAGTGGCTGTTTGCAGTGAAAAGTGACGATGTGAGTGTGTCGGCGCCGCATGATACGGTAAAAACCACGATTGTCAGTGATGAAGCCAATGTGGTGCTGTGGTTAAGTGTTATTACTGTGGTGGTTTTTGTCATGTTGCTTGGCCTGGCGTACGCTTTGCCCCAGTATTTGTCTGACGACATCTTGGCCAAACAGTTCGGTTCTTCCAAAGTCCGGCTCGGCGCGATAGCGATGCTCACTGTGATTGTGTTTTTGGTGTTGTCACTGGTTTGGTATACGCTAGAAAAAAACCGCAAGTCGACCCTTGCCAGTGTTGGCGCCGAATTGCAATTTGTGCTCAATGCCACCACAGACATGCTCGACTACTGGATTGATGAGCGGCGAAAAATGCTGGTGCAACTGGGTCGTGATCCACAGTTGGTGGCCCTGACCAAACAGTTGTTGTTGCTCCCTACTGAGCAGGCACCGCTAAGTCGCTCTATTCATCAGCACCAAATCAGGGCCTTTTTCAGGCAACGCGAGAGCAGTTTTGGTTCAGAAGGTTTTTTTATTATCAACCAAGATAACGTGAGCATCGGCTCAAGGCGCGACAGCAACCTCGGGATGGTCAACACTATTGCTGAACAAGTGCCGGAATATCTGGTCGAAGCCTTTAAGGGCAACGGCGTGTTTATCGAGCCGATTGCAATCGACCTAGAGATGAAAATATCCAACAAACCGCTCAACAGCACCCATTTTTTAACCACGTTCTTTGCCGCGCCCATTGTTGATGCCGATGGTCATATTTTAGCGATATTGACCCAGCGGTTATCACCGGGCGGGCGATTGTCAAAAATTTTACAGCAAGGACGAATTGGTCAAACTGGCGAAAGCTACCTTGTCAATAAAAAAGGAAAAATGCTTACCGATAGCCGTTTTGCCGAGCACCTCAAGCAGATTGGCTTACTGTCAAATAAGCTGCAACATCAGCAGCCAAACCAACCTGGAGCCCAATTGCTTGAAGTCAGAGATCCCGGTGGCAACATGGTTGCAGGATATCAGCCGCAACAGCCCCGCAAACAACAACCCTTGACCTTGATGGCTGAAGATTTGCATCGTCAGTCATTGCTTGGCAACAGCGACAGTTTCCCTATTTCGTCTAATCTTGCAGGTTACCGGGATTATCGGGGCGTGCCGGTATTTGGCGCTTGGCGGTGGATACCCCAATTGGGTGTGGGGATCACCACAGAAATTGATGTGGATGAGGCGATGGCCGGTTTCCACCAAATGCGCATCAACCTGCTGGTGGTGGTGTCACTGACCTTGTTGCTGACCATTGCGTCGACATTGCTGACGCTGACCATAGGGCAGCGAGCCACTCGGGCAATGCAAAAGGGCAAAAATGAGCTGGAAGACAAAGTTCTGCAAAGAACCAAAGCGCTTAAAAGTCGCGAAGAGTCGTTGTGGGACTTGTACGAACATGCGCCGGTAGCCTATGCCTCAGTCGACCCCAAAAGTTGGGCTTTTGTTAAACACAACGTGGCTTTTGCCGATCTGTTGGGCCAAAACCGTGAAGCTTTTGCCGCGCTAAAATGGCATGACTTGCTGGTTAAAGGCAATGGTGACAGCGGCATTGAACGGGTGGCAGCCGGTATGGTGATCCGCGAAAAAGAATTGCAAGTGTTGTACTGTACCTCGGATATTCTACACGTCTTATTAACTGCCATTCCGGCCTATGACAAAACCGGTAATCTTGATGAAATTCGACTGACCCTGATTGACTTGACCGAGCGAAAGGCGGGGCAAGAGCGCTTTTCTGCCTTGATGGAGTCGGCACCCGATGCAATGGTGGTGATCAACCGCGATGGTGACCTGTTGTTGGTCAATTCTCAGGTCGAAAAACTGTTTGGTTATGGGCGTGAAGCGTTGTTGGCGGGCAAAATAGAAATGTTGACACCACAGTCAATTCGCGCCAGTCATATTGAATTTAGAAACCGATTTTTTGATAACCCCTCAGTGAGAATGCTAGAAAACAACCCTCGCTTGAACGGGCTACGCAAAAATGGTGAATTGTTTCCGGCAGAGGTCAGCCTTAGTCCGTTGTATGCCGATGAAGGATTATTAGTGGTTGCGGTAATACGTGATGTGACCGAGCGTTGTAATGCCCAGCAGATCATCGCCAAAAATAACCGCGACTTGTCGACCCTGACGCTGATCAATGATGCTGTTGCTCAGGCCCTGACCGAAGCACAACTGCTTAATGATATTTGCCGGATCATTAAGCAGGCCAGCGAATTGCGCTTGGTGTGGGTGGGTTACGAAATTCGTGATTACCAATACTCTATCGAGGTTATGGCCAGTGCGGGTACCGACAAAGGATTTCTCGAACAAACCGCTTATTGCTGGTCTAAAGACGAGAGCGTGCAGGGGCCGACAGGCAAGGCCATACGCAGCGCCAAACCCGCGATCATCACCAATGTTGAAACCGATAGCGACTTTGCCCCTTGGGCTGAGGCTGCCGTTGAAAGAGGTTTTCGTTCAATATTGGCGGTGCCCTTATCTAACTTCGGTGATGCCTTTGGGGCAATCACCCTTTACAGTGACGAAACCGGCGCATTTGACCACAACACCGTGACCAACGTGGTGAGAATGGCCGAAACGGTGGCCAGAGGCGTTCAGAGTCTGCGCTCAGAGTTGGCGCGTAAACAATCACAAAGCAACCTCAAAGAAA
>JABSOG010000846.1 GCA_013216025.1 Algicola sp.
CGGTGGTATAAGTTAATCCGAATTCATATTTCCACTCTGACGGAATTTCAAAATCAGGATCAGTGACATTGGTGCTCGAATCGGCGGTACCACTGCCTACCTCGTCATACAATGATTGTGGAATGTCGTAACCCGGCAGACCTGAACCGTTGAAAGGTACTGCATCTGGCCCCAGAATTTGCATGCCTCTCTCACTGACCTGAATATTACTAATACCATCGTTGGAGTAGCTGTTTGAGATCCATACGTTGGGGTTACCACCGGAGTACAAACCAAAACCACCGCGAATCTCAAGACTGTCGGTCGCCGACCAGTTAAAACCTAAACGCGGTTGCAACAAGTCTTTGCCATCGAGGTTTTGCTGATTAGAAAAACCGTAGCGATCGACGAAGTTTTGGTTGAGTTTGGGTGTGTCATTACTGCTGTACCAGTCATAACGCAAACCAAAAATCAGGGTAACGTCTTGGTCGATAAAATCATATTCATCCTGAACATAAGCGGTATTCGATTCATAACCAAAAGTACCCGCCGCATCGTTAGGGTTTTGTGAGGTGGCATTACCGTAGTAAATCCGCGCCACACCATTTTCATAATCTTCTATGGAACCGAAACGATATTCACCCTGAGAGTGTTGTACAAACAGATTAAACACGTCGAGTTCTTCACGCTCAAAACCAAAGGTCAATTGATGCTCTTCAAAGTAATAAGTCCCGGTAAATTTCATTGACAGGGTTTCGTAGTTCAATTTGTTGGACTGGCGAGAATCATCCGGTCCCAAATAAACATCGACGTCACCCGCATCAATCCTAAATTCGCCAAAACCACTGGCCTGATCAATAGAAACCTGACTGTTGTCCAGTTCAGATTTACCAATTCTCATTTCAGTTGAGAAATTGTCTGTCCAATCTGAATACATCGATGCCACCGCAGACTTGAGTTCTGAACCACGGGTGTAGAAGTGGTTAGACAGTGAGATACGTGTTGAACCCTGATCGGATTGGGCTATGGTAATACCATCGTTGTAGTTATAGACAAAACTGGCACGATGGTCGTCGTTGATATTCCAGTCAACCTTGACCAACAATTTTTGATCGTCAACTGGCATACTGGGTACCAGTGAACCGGGATCGTAATCATATTTGTCTTTGGTGATTTGAATGATTTGGTCAATTGTCGCTTGAGAGATACGTTCATTACTAAACGGGTCGTACTGGAAGATTTGTGCTCCTTCGAGTTCTTCATAAGCCGCAAAGAAATATAAGGTGTCTTTTATGATGGGTAGGCCAATGTTAAAGCCGTAACGTTTTTCGGTGTAACTGCCCAGTGGAATGTCATCGCCTTCGACCATATCGGCTTTCATTGAGTCGCTGGTGTAGTCATAAAAAGTACTGCCGTGAATTTCGTTACCGCCAGACTTGGTGACCGCATTGATATTGCAGGCAGTAAAACCGCCATATTGCACATCAAATGGGGCTAATTCGACGGCAACCTGATCAATCGCGTCGAACGAGA
This sequence comes from Algicola sp., assembly GCA_013216025.1. Classification (GTDB taxonomy): domain Bacteria; phylum Pseudomonadota; class Gammaproteobacteria; order Enterobacterales; family Alteromonadaceae; genus JABSOG01. The sequence goes on from JABSOG010000846.1 coordinate 1,513, forward strand.
AAGGAATACGCTCAGTGGGATAACCGTTACCGTTGAGGCCAAAATTATCGTTCATTCGAACGCCGTCAACAGTCAAGCTGTTATAACGTGGGTTACCGCCAGCACACTGGATGGCATTACCCGCGGCTTCGTTGATGTAGACCCGGGGGTCAACTCTGACAAGATCTTTGATGTCACGCGTCACCGATGGTGCGGTTTCAAGGTCGCTTAAATCAAAATTGGTTGATGGGCTGGTGCTGCCGTAGTTGGCATTAAAAAGCTGACCGGATACAGTAATGCGCTCTACTGTTTGCTCAGATTTGAGTGACAAGTCAAGCTGAAAGGTTTCACCGAGAGACAAAAAAACATTGTTGACGGTTTGGTCAGCAAAGCTGCTCGAATCTATAACAACGGTGTAAGGGCCACCAACACGCAGACCCTTGGCTGAAAATATCCCAGCGCTATTAACTGTAGCCTGCTTGCTGGTGCCCGATGGCACATGAGTTATGGTGACGACAGTACCTGCTGCCGGATTATTTTGGGGGCCCGTGATATGGCCTTTGATTGACGAAGAGGTGGTGTTTGCGCCAGCATGGCCTGAGAGTCCCAGACCTAATGCCAATGCCGAGGCGACAAGTGACAGTCGAAGCGTTTTCATGTTGTGTTTCCCTAGTTCTAGATGTCTTTGTATAAAATGGTTGTAACTGCTTTTTCTTTAATTATGTTTATTTTTTATCTTACTCTAAGACCCTGAGAATTAAATTAGCCCTCGGACCCTTTTATCTAGCGATAAGTCTAGACCCAAAACCTCAAAAACGCGTAAAAATAATAGGGGAGTTTGACCAAACCCGGCATAAAGACTGCGATAGAGGTAATGACCCGGGTTCAACCTCAAAAAAATCTGACCATTCAATCAGGATTACCCGGTTCGATACTAATTGATAAGCTACTGATATTACAAGGCTAATAAAGTAAAATTAACCAAGTAATATTGACTAAGTCGTCAGTAAATACCTTTTAAGGAACGATTTAGTTTAATAGTTGTTCACTGCCCGTAGCATTTGGTTGTAAAATTTAGCATAATACCCCACTTTTATTTTCTGCTGGTGTGATTGTGACTCAACATAAAACAACGGTAATCGCCATCGCCGGTGCGTCTGCATCGGGCAAAACACTGTTTGCCGATACCATATATAAAGAATTGATTGAAGAAGATGCACTGGGTGAGGGCGATATTGCCTTTATTTCTGAAGACTCTTATTACCGCGATCAATCGGGCATGAGTGTTGAAGAACGAATTGCGACCAATTATGACCATCCGGATGCGTTTGAGCATCAGCTGATGGTTGATCACATCAACACGCTAAAATCGGGCAAACCGGTAGAATTGCCGATTTATTCGTATACCGAACACACTCGCACCAATCAGACTCGGCAAATAAAGCCGTCACGCATTATCCTAATTGAGGGGATCATGTTATTGACCGATCCGCAATTAAGAAGTCAATTTGATATTCAAGTTTTTATGGATACACCACTGGATATTTGCCTGATCCGCCGGATCAGCAGAGACATGCAAGAGCGTGGTCGTACCTTTGACTCAATTATCACCCAGTACGAAAAGACCGTACGCCCGATGTATTTTGAATTCATCGAACGCTCTCGCCAGTTGGCTGATATTGTGGTAACTAAAGGCGGTAAAAACCGCGCAGCCATCGACGTGATCAAAGCAAAAATCAAGTCGCTGTTGATCTGAACAACGAGTTGAAATGGCAACACATCCGTGTGTTGCATAGCTAACAGCAAATAAGAATCAACAAATCGTAAAAACAAAAAAAGCAGGTAAACAATGGGTTCAGTATCTTGGATAAGTTTAGTCGGCATGGCCATTTTGATTGGTATTGCTTGGGGTTTGTCGAATCATCGCAGCAACATTAACTGGAGAACAGTGGGTGGAGCATTGCTGTTGCAGATCGCACTCGGGGCTTTTGTGCTGTATTTGCCGTTTGGTAAAGACGTTTTGTTGTCTGTCTCCGCATACGTATCCAATGTGATCTCCTATGCCGGTTCAGGCATCAAGTTTTTATTCGGCGATACACACGCCGACTCGAACAATGGTTTTATCTTTGCCATCCATGTCTTACCCGTCATAATCTTCTTCTCGTCATTGATTGCGGTATTGTATTATTTAGGTGTCATGAGTGTAGTGATCAATTTTCTCGGCGGCGGGTTGCAAAAGCTGCTGGGCACCAGCCGCACAGAATCACTATCGGCTACAGCCAACATTTTTGTCGGTCAAACCGAAGCACCTTTGGTGGTTAAACCTTATATCCCCACCATGACCCAGTCAGAACTGTTTG
>JABSOG010000847.1 GCA_013216025.1 Algicola sp.
GCAAGTGGCTGTACAAGTGCACCTAACACGCCGTCTGGCCTTAATGGCAGCAGTCAAGCCATTAGCTGGCAGGCAGCCTCTGGCGCGCCCGGTTATAACGTTCAATATTGGACAGGCAGTTGGAGCAATCACGGCAATGCAACATCAACATCCTATACACTGGGTTTGTCTGGTACGCAGTATGTTCGCATTCGTGCAACCAATAGCTGTGGCAACAGTGGTTATACTAATTGGATAACGGTTTACTAACACCTCACATTAACGCCTGCCCAGCAACGACGGTTACTGGGCACGGCCTATGCGGTTCGCGGAAGTTTTCTTTAGCTCTTGCCATCTTTATCTTTAAACAAGATTTTTTTATTAAGCCTTGAAAGCATCGTATTGCTGATCGCTTTTAGCGTTTGTCTTACCGCTTGATTTGCTTGCGCCTCTATCAACAAAAGCTGCTGCATAGCCAATTTATTCATCGAATGGGTAGTGGTAGCATGACAAAGGACTTGCAAAGCTCTATCACGTACCGTGCTATTGGCTGTTAATGCCACTTGTCCCAAGGCAATGATTGTTGTTGGCTGTTTAAGGTGGGATTTAAAAAGATACAGCGCATCGGCTGCCTTATCTTGCGCTTCATTGCACAGCAGTGCACGACACCATTCATGTTCAACAGCATCACTGAATAATTCGACTTCAATCTTACTCATGGCCTCGACCAGCAGCCAATCGATTTTTTCTTTGTTAAGGGCGATTAATCGCTCAAGCGTTTCTTTATTAACGGTGACTCGTCGAAATATACTAATGGCGCAACCATCCACATTCCATTGATGACCGGTAATTAAACAATCAGCAAGCCAAGGCATAGCATTGGCAACACTTGATAAGCACGATTCTCCTTCATGTTGTTTAACCCAACGCTGGAGTTGATAAATCGACTCGCCCAGCGCTTTATCTTGGCTGGTCTTCACCTGTTCAAGCAGTTGTTTTATATCTGTCATCAGTTATTCATCTTCTATCAAATTTCATTTACAAATCTTAGGAGTTAATGCTCAGCACGTTACTCCAGTTTATGGTAGCCGAACTAAGGCTGTCGGATATAAATTAAAAATCAACCCGTGTGACGCCCGCACATTTGGACACTTTAAAGGTATTGTCATCGCAATTCAGCCATTCGTCCAGCTATTTTTTGCAAACGCAGGGTTGAATAGACCCTTACCTTTTTTATGTCCTTGATAACAACAACCAAATAAACCATCTGCATTTTATGGATAACTTTGATACTAAAGTTTTGGATTGCATACAGCAAGGTGACAGTGTGGGAAGCCCAGCACAAATGCCTAGCCCCCCTTCGTACTCTATACAACAAGATTAACTTTTTTCAGCTGCGCCAATTTCAAGCGTCAATCCGGTTATTGCTGATTCACTTTTTGCCGAACTCGTTGCAGGGTTGGGCCATGTCCAGGCATACCAGACAATAAACAAAGAGGTGGGGATTTCAATCATCGCCAAAAACATTGTATAGAGGCTTGGTGTATCGACAAATAATGAAGCTGTTACCATTGCCGTATGTAGTATACCAACAATAATATTGGCCAGCCGATTAGCCTTATATTTCAACGTTCGAGACAAAAAAATCATCATCATGGCCGTTTCCAATAACACGGCTGCCGCTAACAACATTTCTGGTGTCAGTAACATAGCTACAGCTTCTGTAGCCAACTCGGTAGAGGGTGCAGCTGCCATACCCTCGATTAGCATAAGAACGTCACCGTAGAGAATATTACACATATAAAATATCCATAAAGTACAAAGCATCACTCTTCGGTCACTGGAAACTTCATTGATTTTCATGGTAAACCCTTAATATTGAAGATAAAGAATCTCAGACTGTAGCTAAGACCCACCCCTGTGGCAATGAGTCATTTGTTACCAACGGTGAAATCTTTGGGGTCAGCAAACCAGACAGGCGACCAATATGCTACCATCACGTTTTGTGTTTTATAAAGGAAAGTAAATGACTCGTTTTCACTATCTGGCACGCGGCGTTATCATGATGGATGACAAAGTGTTGGTCGCCAAAGGCATCAATGCCGAGAATACGTTTTTGCCCGGAGGGCATATCGAAATGGGCGAAAAAGCGACTGATGCATTGCAACGGGAAATGACAGAAGAAATTGGACACTCGGCGACTGTCAGCACATTTTTAGGTGCCATTGAACACACTTGGGGTGATGAGGAACAAATGAACCACGAAATCAATTTGCTGTTCAAGGTTGAGATTAATGGACTGACAACCGCCCAAGCGCCACAGTCACAAGAGCCTCATTTGCAGTTTTTGTGGCTTGGATTGGATCAATTGACTCAGTATGATTTAAGACCTGAACCGGTTATCGAACTGATTAAGGGCATTGGCTCAAATACCGTGGGATATTGGGGCTCTACACTTTAAAATTTAAAAGTATTGATCAAGTCAACTATTTCCTGAGCCTTGTTATTCATGTCGGTAGCACATTGCTTGTTTTCATCGGCATGAGCGTTGTTCATTTTTGCCGACGAATTAACGCTAACGATACTCTCATTAATGTGGGAGATCACGGTAGTTTGCTCGCTCGAAACCAACGCAATCTGGCTATTCATTTGATTGAGTTGGAGCATGGTTTCAACCACTTCCACCATGCCCTGATTGACTTTTTCGGTTAGCTCAACACTGGTTCCCCCAAGTTCGCTGCATTGGGTCATTGAAGAGACTGCCGACTCAGTACCTTGTTGCAATGAAAGGATCATGGTTTCTATTTCTGCTGCCGACTCTTGAGTACGCTGGGCCAAAGAGCGTACTTCATCAGCCACTACAGCAAATCCCCGGCCTTGCTCTCCCGCTCGCGCAGCCTCTATAGCGGCATTGAGGGCCAATAAATTGGTTTGACTCGCAATGCCTTTGATGACATCCATTACTGTCGCGATTTGCTCACTGTCTTTTGACAGCTGATTTATCTTACTGGTCGCGTCACTGACGCTGCCACCCAACGAAACAATAACCTGATTGGTTCGTTCCATTAAAGCACTATTTTCTCGGCTGGTCGAATCAGCATATTGTGCTGATTTTTTGGTGTTTTCGGCATTCGTCGAGACTTCATGCGCGCTGGCGGTCAATTCGGTTATAGCCGTTGTTGCATTACCAATTTCAGTGGTTTGAGCGGTCGTTGCCAATAAAGACTGCTCAGCTGATTTTGCCATGTTTTTTTGCTGAATCCAACATATGCCCTGACGCTTGGTAGACTTGGTTTAATACCGAATGTATGCCAATTCGCATTTGTTCGATATCATCGAGCAACTCGCCGATATCTCCACCAGCCCCACGGTTATTTATTTTCGTCGAAAAATCTCGTGCCGACATTGACCCTAATCCGGCGTGAATGATGGCAAAAGCTTTCTTTATAGTTTTTGTCATATCATGAGTTAACAAAAACGCCCCTAAGAATATGATGGGCAATGAAATGACAAATATGTATATCAGCTGGTTTTCATGTTCTATTGCGTTTTGGGTTGCCCCAGCCGTAAAACTCGCTATATCTTCCTGTATAGCTTCCATTGCATGGCTGAGTTCTTGTGCTTGTGCTTCAATCTGTATTTCCAAAGCAAAAGCTTGTGAGGTTTTTTGTTCGGCCAACAAGGTAAAACCAGCGGTGGTGGCCTTTTTCCAACTGGACCGTAGTTGACCTATTTTATCGAATTGTCTTTTGAGTGATTCAAATTCCACTTTTTCATGCTCGGTCGATGTCACCAAGCTGGCTTGCAGCAGTCGCTGGGCTTGCTTAAATTCATCATTTACTTTGTCATCCAACCGATCAAACTTCTGG
>JABSOG010000848.1 GCA_013216025.1 Algicola sp.
AAGGCGATTGTGACGCCGTAAAACTCCACGCAGGCGAAGTTAAATATCGCTATGGTCGATTGGCTAGCAGCCCAGTGTTTGGCCCGGCAACCAATCTCATCAACGCGCCAATTCAAACCCAGTACTGGGATTCAAAATCATTCGTGTTGTCGTTAGATGACAATTGCAGCACCTTGCAAGCCAGTGAGATTGACTTGTCGGGCAACTCAGCCAGCCCGTTCGCCGACAGGTATGACGTAAAAGATTTGACCACTCATGTTAAAAACGGCTCGTTGACGATCAATACCTCATCTGAAGACACCAGCGAGACCCAACTTGATGCGGCCAACGGTTATTTTTACCTGACCCTAAACCCACCGATATTCGATTCAGGCAATACCGGTTACGTGCCGGTAACCCTAAACGCGACCGCCTACCCATGGTTGCAATACGATTGGAGTACTTTCGGTAAAGGAGCCGTTGACGCCTTGTTGCCAACCCAAAATGTCACTTTTGGCCAGTTTAGGGGTAACGACCGGGTGATTTATTGGCGAGAGAAGTTGTAGGTCTTGGCGTCAGGCCAAATCTAGATGTTTCGCAGCCGAACTGATGCTCTTGTATTAGTTTGCCTTTGGAGCATAGGGTTTGATTTTATCTGTATGACTGATTTTAAAGGAGGCTGCTGCGGCTTTGACAAATTCATTCCATAAAGCTTTTTTAATATCAAATTTTTTACCGTTTGTTATCACTATCTCATAGAGTTAACGGTCGAGTTGTTCTACTTTTTTGATACCAGCACTCAACACCATAAAGTGCCACTGTTGCAGTACAGGCGGAAAACCCACTTCTTTTCTAAAGTCTTCATCCGCCCCTTCTGGCACGTTATTCGCCATTGCATTACCCATTAAAAACATTAAAGCGATTACCAACTGTTTCATGTTTATTTCCTATTATTTTTTAGAAAAAGCTTCACCGCCGCCTATGCAGGTCAGCGCATGGGGTCCCGGTGTAGATGAACATTGCGCGTTGTTGGTACCGTAGATATAAGTCTCTCCACCAAGTACATCTGACTTGATGCGAATATATAGGTTGTTGTTTCGAAAATTTTGGTGAGCGGTTGAGGCCGTTTGTATAATATACAGGCAATTAATTCTGAACTGTAATTTTGAAAACGCTATATTATTCAGTGTCTTAATCAAGTATTGTGAAACAAGGCACTTGACCCCTTTTGCCGTCGAGCCACATCAGGCCTTTTTGGTGGTCGCTAAGTAAAGTTTTGTTGAACACCGGCCGTTTTGGCCGGTTTTCAAAGGTACTTTAGCTCATGAAAGAGATCTTCCCCGGTAAGATCGTCTAGGGCTTCTAATTCTGCCGCAGTGAGTTCGTCAGCAACTTGGGGGATACTAACTGCATCATTAGGTCCGTACTGGGCATTTATCATGGCCTTAGCCCTTGCAAGTATACCTATTTCAATTATATCTTGGTGGGAATAAGGTGGGTTGATTAACTTGATTTCATGTTGAGTTCCGCCATCATACAATCGCATAAAGTGACAGCTGCCATGATAACTAAACTCACCGTTATAGTCCTGGGTTTGACCAAAGTTATCCCCTACCAAGTCGGCAATGCGTTTGACTCCTTCTTTCCTGGAAAGGGATTTTGTCTTGAGCTTGTATGTCGCATCATATGTCACCATTAAAGCATCCGTTTCATAGTTGATCAGCAAGAGGTAAGTTAACCCGCCAGCAGACAATCCTTTGACTGAAAAATACTGTTTAGCAATGCCACCTTGTTCGTTCAGCAAGTTTTGAATATTATCCAAGACATCACGCCTGTAATGCAAACCTGTCTTACAAATATCAAACTGAGTATTGATGCGAAAAAGATAACTCAATGGATAAGTACTTTTTGCTGAAAATACAGCATAAGATGCAACGCCAACTAGAATGGTCAGTATTAGTAATGTAGTTTTAACGTGTTCTTTCACGAACTGACTGATAGCTATCAATTCTAGGTCCCCCTATTGAATATTGTGTTCTGGTAAATGACCGATGGTCTGCCCTGCGAATTTGATTGGTAAACCGTACAGCAGCAACTTCCCAACCGTTCTCACCTGCTACTGGACGACCTATAATTGGTGCGTCACTGAAATATGATACATTTTGCCACGCATGAAATAACTCGTGTGCCAGCACATAGCGAGGATTGAAGCTGTGCCCAATTGGATTTCCTCTTCTATTTTCGAATGCTACAGGAGAACCGACTGCTTGCGTGTCAAAAGCAATTGTTGTGTCATATCCAAACACATCAAATAAACTTCTGGAGGTTGTAGCACTCTGTCCAATATTTTCATATATATTGAGAGCACCAATACCTTTTGCAAGGCCAGTGAGCATGTTTAGACCATGTTTGTTACCCTTTAGCTTATTGAGGTGCTTTAGAATTGTCTTATCAAATCCTTTTGAACCACTTGTTTGGTAGTTTAGTGTCAAATCATCCGTAACTTGAAAGTTACCTTCAACAATACCATATTTCTTTGCGCTGGCTTTAAACCCATCACGAACCTGAGTATTAGTTTTCATTTTGCCATCGCCGCTACTATTGCCAAAAACGCCATCGTCACTTTGCATTCTATTACCGCCTGATTTCTCCTCATCAATACTCGCAACCGCCGTATCCTTGTCATTCGTTTTGGCACTATTGGTTGCGCTGTCAAACTGAGCAGTTGATTGATTGCCACCTCGGGTGTAAGTATCCCGGCCCTGCGTTGTTTGTTCATCAAGGCAATCAATTGCAAACATACTCATGGCACAGTACCCGGTTGGGTCGGTATAACTTAACGGATTATTAAACACGTAACTATAGCGATTCAAACTCTGCCCGTTTTCCGGCGCCTGCACTATCGGGTCGGCCTGAATAAAACGTCCTAGTGTTGGGTCGTAGATTCTGCCGCCCATGTGTATTATATCGGCATGATCAACATGCTCGTGATCTGTAAATCCTTTTTGGGTGATATCCAACGCACTTTTAATTGACGGGTTGGCATAAAGGATTTGTACGGGGTTCCAGCTCAGCCCTTCGCGGCGCTTGCCAAAGGCATCATAGGCCAGTCTTTGCACCAAATTGCCGTTGTCATCAGCTATCACCACCAACGAACCTATATGATCACGATAAAGATAGTTTGTTTCATGGCTGCCATTGCTGCGTAAAATGTCTAGTGCAACATCGCCGATATAACGCTTATGCTCAGTCAAACCACTGTCGTGTATCACCACTTCATTGCCGCCCACATAATAAGTTGTTTTGGTGCCATCGCTGTCGGTATCTATTCGTTTGAAACGTGCATGTTTGGCGTCATAGTTAAACCACGTTTGCGCGTTGGCTGACCAGATAGACGAAGGTTTGTCGTAACCGGTATAGGTGACTTCTCTGGTCTTATTGCCATCTTTATAGCTGTGGGTTTGGTTGGCATTGTTGTCATAACAGTAGCGATAACCTGTATCGTCGTCATCGACTTCACCGCCTATACGGGTCAGCGCATGGGGTCCCGGTGTTGTTGAACATTGCGCGTTGTTGGTACCGTAGATATAAGTCTCTCCACCAAGTACATCTGACTTGCTGCGAATATTGCCGTTGTCATTGTAATTGAGTGACAGATCTGGGCCTGCGTTGAAAGTGACGGTTTTCAATCGATTCAAGCCATCATAATCAAACGCTTCAACCAATTGGGCTTGGTGCAAGTCACCACTTAAATCGGCCCTTGCCCTGAGGGTCCCGAGCGCGTCATATTCATATAAATGATTTTGTATTGCCACCGAGCCGTTACTGGCGAACAAGCTTTGTATAAAGCCGGTTTGCCTGTCGTA
>JABSOG010000084.1 GCA_013216025.1 Algicola sp.
TGTGCGGTGGTGGCAGCACCTATGGTGACGACAGTGCCACTTTCGAGGGTTGTTTTGCTATTTGCCAGTATATAGGAAGTACCGCAGACATCGTTGGTCACTGGGGTGTAATAAATACCAAAATCAACGCTGCTGACTTGAACGGCATAACAGGCGCTGCGGTCGTTTAACGCTCGCAATTGTGCCAATCGTAATTCGCTGATAAGTTGGTCGCGAACAGCAACCGAAGAAAATTGGCTTTTGGTTAATAATTTAGGGGCTACGCTAACAGCTAAAATGCCGATAACAATAATGACGACAATCAACTCGATTAAGGTAAACCCGTTTTGTTTACTCATAAACTGTTTACCTTTACGCAAATTACCTTTAAATAAACAAAAAAGGGGCACTAAGCCCCTTTTTTATGAATTCAATTTATGGCACGCAGGTTAACGCTACTGTGGCTATGTCAGCATCTGCTGCGGAGGTTGCTTCCGTATAGACCAAATAACACATCCCCGACTTCTGAAGATCTGCAACTACAGGTGTTCCGCTCAATGTAACCCCCGAACTTGCACCCAAAGTAATGGTGGTTGAAGTGATAAAGGATACAAAGTCTGAAGTCACAGCTTCGTTCGCCACAGAAATGCCCGCTGCGGTAACAATACCTATAGCGGTAGCCGTAGGATAACCAAAAGTTGCGTCTACACCACCGACAAGGCCCGCATCTGCCGTCGTTTCCTTACCATCAATGATGGCTTTGGCGAAAGTCATATTCATACCACCAAGCATACTGCCTTTAACGCCTTCCGCAGCTGATTGTTTGGCATCGGTGGTAAAACTGATGAACTTCGGCGCAGCCGTTACAGCCAAAATACCCAAGATAACAATAACCACGATCAATTCGATTAGGGTAAAACCCTGTTGTTTGTTTGTATGTCTCATACTACGTCTCCACGTTCAGATTTTTTGTTTGCCTGAGGTTCAATTGATCACCAGCGACAAGTTAAAGTTAAAAGTTACTGCTTAATTATCTACTACGCTCATTGGTTACACACCAAACACAATCACTTTTCCGTTTGAAGGCGCATAATAAAACCCCTGTCCTGTTGCTACTGTTGGCGCGCCCACATTACCTGTTGTTTTGTTCAACGAATCCATCAAGTGGTATATGCAGCTCGATTGTCCGCCAATATTGGCCAGTGATACAAAATAGCGGCTGCTGATTTCTGTATTAATGGCCGTTGACGTAGGCGAATTTTGTAAAATATTGTCAAACGTCAATTCACAACTGGCCACTGTAGGAGATATCGTTGACGGTGTTCCCCCTGCAGAAAATGGATAACCAAAAGCATTCACCCAAATAGTCGTCTGATCCATCACCACCGCCGCGGCGTTATTGGCTGAACCGCCAAGGTTCACCGTTAATGCCCTACCGGTTAGTTCCCATTGCGAGCGTACTAAACCAACGGCTGATGAAATGCCTCCCGCAACCCCTTCTATCGAGGCATTTTTAGCATCATCAGTGGCATTCATGAATTTTGGTATCGCGGTTGCGGCCAAAAAACCCAAAATAACCACTACGGCAATTAATTCTATTAAAGTAAAACCTTGCTGCTTTTTCATGAAATACTTTATCTACCAGATCATTATCACAGTATATCGATCTTTCGATCAAAAAAAAACCCCCTTTACCCAGTGTGTTTACTTCGATACAATCTGATACAACCTGATACAACCTGTTGTTTAACAACATATTTGTTAAAAACGAGTTATTGCTCTATTTCGACCTTGCCAGTATCCAGCCGATATCTAAAATGCAACTGCTGTGCCACTATATTTTGACACACCCAAATTAATGACTTGTCCCGGGCTGCCCTGTCTGCACTGAACTTCGGTGGGCTCAGCTCACCATTGTCGGCTCGTCGCATTTTGCGAACAACACTTGCAAATTGCAAGCGAGTCGCCTTTTGCAACGCATGCCACAACGCAGTGCAATCAGGCTTTTCTGTGCCGTCAATGACGTTTATCGGCCAACCCGCCTTATTCATGAGAAAAACCCATTGATTACCTGCTTTTCCTTCCTTGTTAACCCCTCTGATGGTGACGATGTCCGGTTTTCCTTGCATGATCCAGTTCTTATGCAGGTTAATCACAGAAGCAGCATAACTCTGTACTGCGGTTTCTGCCTCGGTGGTTTTTACAATATCAAACACGTTACTAAAATAACCACCACCAGTGACAGCGATGACAACAAACACCAACAATGCAATCATAAATCGCAATATTGGGCTTTTGTTTGAAAAGTTTGATTCGTTAGGCTGGCGCATGTTTAGTGTCCTCCCACGGCACCCATCATATCCCACATGGGTGTAAAAATACCGAGCGCGAGAATCAATACCATGCCTGCAACCACAGCGACCAGAATAGGTTCAATTTTCGCGGTGAGGTTTTTAAGGTCAAAATCAACCTCACGCTCGTAATAATTGGCCACCTCAGTGAGCAGGTCGTCGACTTGACCGGTTTCTTCACCCACCGCTATCATTTGCAAGACCAGCGGAGTAAACATCTCAGAACGGTTGGCCGCCCTTAATAGGCTTTCACCGCGCTCAATGGTTTGGCGCATCTCCAGAATTTTGGTGGCCATATAAACGTTATCTACCGCATCAGACACTAGGGTTAATGCGCTGGTTAATGGCACCCCAGAGCGTAACATCATCGCAAAACTACGAGCAAAACGACCGAGCACCGCCCGTTCAAGAATGTTGCCGATCAGCGGCATTTTTAATTGAAATCGAGCCCATTTATACTCACCATCTTTGGTTTTGATATAGCGCTTGAGCATAAACATGCCACCAAAAATAGCAATGAGTAGGTGGATCCAATAATTAACAAAAAAACTTGAAGAGGCCAGCAATGCCTTGGTGGTCCAGGGTAAGTCGGCACCGAGTTTGTTAAACATATTGGCAAATACAGGAATAACCTTGAGATTCAACAAAAACATTGCCGCACCAATCGCGCCTAGAACCATTTTAGGGTATCCAGTGGCTTGTTTTATTTGTTTTCGGGTTTCTTGCTCTTTTTCGAAATAGTCGGTGATTTGGATGAAAGCTTCATCGAGTTTACCGGTGTTTTCGCCAACGTGAACGATACTGGCCAATAATTTATTAAAAACGTCAGGGTGAGCATTCAATGCCGCAGAGAGGGTTTTACCCCTTTCAAGCTGTGAAGCAACATCAAACAAGGCTTTTTTTAAGCGCACCGATGCGGTGTTTTCAGCCAAGCCTAATAGCGCTCGAATGATGGGGATCCCTGCTTTGGTCAAAGCATACATCTGACGAGAGAAGATCAACAAGTCATCTAAAGAAACCTTGGGAACAAATAGTTGGTTGATATCAAATCCTGCCCCTTTTGCGGCCTTGGCGGGTTTGATTTCTACCGGCATAATAGAGCGGCGCATCAGCAAATCGCCAATACCGGCCTCGCTTGCAGCCTCAAGTTGTCCAGTGACTAATTCACCTTGAGGGTTACGCCCTTTATAATCGAATAATGGCATTTAGTGTTATTTGCAGGTGGCTTTGTCGTAATTGCAGTATGTGGAGTCGTTGGCTAAAACCCACTACTACATTTCAGTTATGTGCTCGGCAACCCGCAAAACCTCCTCTACAGTGGTGATCCCGTCAAGTGCATACTCAAACGCCATCACGCCAAAGGGCGTAAAAGAGGGGTTTTCACGGGCACACTTAGCGAAATCTTCGGTATCTTCTCGGCGCAAAGCGTCCATCATCGCATTGTTCATTTCGAGCAACTCAAAGACGCCAATCCGGCCCTTATAGCCGGTATGATTACAGCTTTGACAACCCGTGCCTCTGTAAAAAGTCAACTCGCTCATGTCTTTCTCGGCCAATTGTTCAAGCCATAACAGTTCTTGTCTGTCGGGATGCGCTTGTATCTGGCAGTTTTTACAGATTTTACGCACTAGGCGCTGGGCGATAACGCCTCGCAGTGAACTGGCAACCAAATAAGCGGGTGCCCCCATATCGATGAGACGCAGAGCACTGGTGATGGCATCATTGGTGTGCAGCGTTGACAGTACCAAATGACCTGTTAGTGCGCCCCGCAAACCAATTTGTGCGGTTTCTTTGTCTCGCATTTCGCCCACCATCAGGATGTCAGGATCTTGACGTAAGCTGGCACGTAAGACGGTCGAAAAATCGAGGCCAATTTTGGCATTAACCTGTACTTGATTGACTCTGGGCAATCGGTATTCCACCGGATCTTCTACTGTGATGATTTTTTTACCCGGAACGTTCAATTCAGACAAAGCACCGTACAAAGTGGTTGTTTTACCGGAGCCCGTTGGGCCTGTTACCAGCACCATGCCATGGGGTCGCCTGATAAGGCCCCTGACTCTGCTCAGCAAGTCTGGTGGTAAACCGGTTTGGTCTAGTGTTCGCAGGCCACCGGTTTGATCAAGTAAACGCATAACTACCGATTCACCATACTGGGTCGGCATGGTTGACATACGAATATCAACGCTGTGGCCTTTAACTTTGATGTTAAATCGACCATCTTGCGGCAATCGTTTTTCAGAAATGTCCAAGGTGCCCATCAATTTCAGTCGCAGTACCAATGCAGAGGCGATATTGGCTTCTTTGAGGGTATCTTCTTGTAAAACGCCATCGATACGCTGACGAATACGGATCAGCCCTTCGTCTGGCTCGATGTGAATATCCGAGGCACCCGCGATAACCGCTTCTTCAAAAATGGTTCTGAGCAGTTGAACAACGGTCGCGTCACCTTCGGTGTCTGAGGTTAGGCTGACAAAATCAAGATCGGAGGTTTCTTCGTATTCTTCTTGCAGTTGCTGAGCGAAAGATTCAATGTCTTTGGTGCGGCGGTAAAGTTTGTCAAACGCATCCAGTATGTGGGCTTCTTTAACAACCGCCAGTTTTATATCTTTGGGCGCTAGCATAGGCGCTAACTGGTCGAGACCACTCAAATCAGCCGGGTCGCTCATCCCCAACAACACACTGTCTCCGTTATCTTCCAGCACCAAAGCGCGGTGACGCCTGGCGTGTACCTCTGGAAGCAACTGCGCCGCAGCAGGGTCAATGCGTTTGTGCGAGATGTCCATAAATGGCACATCTAGTTGTTGCGCAAGGAATCGTAACAGCTCTTCTTCGGTGATGTGGTGTAAGTCAACCAGTGCGGCACCCAATTTTCGCCCTGAGCTTCTTTGCTCTTTTAGGGCTTCCATCAACTGCGCTTCTACGATAATGCCTTCATGGACCAGCAGGTCCCCCAAACGCATTTTTAACTTTGGTCTTGCCATCTTGCTTCCTAAAACGCTTCTGAATGTGCGCGCCTAATTTTCCAGCCGCTGCAAACGCGACATCACAAATTCTCGCGATGTTGGCGAGATATTGCTCAATCGCAAACTCTTGCGATAAGCCCTCAGTGCCGCCGTAATGTCTTGTTGGGCTTCCAACGTAGTCGCCAAACCTAACCACCAGCGGCCATTACCTGGAAACGCGGTGGTTAATTGACGATAAGCCGTTGCTGCTGCCGGGTAGTCTTTCAATTTTTGTAAAGTGGTGGCTTTTATGGCCACGT
Organism: Algicola sp.; assembly: GCA_013216025.1. Classification (GTDB taxonomy): domain Bacteria; phylum Pseudomonadota; class Gammaproteobacteria; order Enterobacterales; family Alteromonadaceae; genus JABSOG01. The sequence goes on from JABSOG010000084.1 coordinate 5,596, forward strand.
ATTCGACCTCATCCATGGGGTGTACTGGCAATTGTAAATAACCCAATGCCGCCGCATAGTTAGTCCGCCTATAATGTATTTTGGCCGCCAACAACGACCAGCGACTGTTGCCCGGTTCGATTGCCAATCCTTCATTGAGCACACCAAGCGCCTGCGCTGTCATGGCACGGCCATAATATAAGGCAGCCAGCTCAGAACGAGCCCCCTCGTGCTCAGGCTTAATCTTCAGCGCATCCTGATACTTGGCAATCGCTTCTTTGATCAAGCCGCTTTGTGATAATTTTTTTGCTGCGGTATACACTTTTTTAACCCGCTGACTGGGCGTTAATGTTATCCGGCTGATGGTCATTTTACTGGCATCCGCTTTAGCAAAACCAGCGGGTTTTGGCCTGTCTGCAGCCGTTATAATCGCTTGTTTAGCTGAGTCGATTTGAGTGGTGGGGGATAAATTGTTCGGCTGCCCTGTTGCTGGTTGAATTGCAGATTGAGTTGCTGGTTGAGCGGTGTGCTCAACAGCTGAATTGGCTTTGGTTGGTACCGCGACAACGCTTAACGTTGAAGTGCGTTCAACGGGTTTTCCGTCAGCCTGTTTTTTGGGAATAACAATCAACTCAGGCTGACTCAGCACATCTTTGGTTTTATCTTCAGCACTTCTAGAGCCATCCGCTTTAGTTGGTTGTTGCTGTTGTGCCGAGAGATTAGGACTAGACTTTGATTTGATTAAATCCAATGTCCCGTCAAGACGTAGCAATTCGGTATAATACATATATCCGATGATCACCGCCAAAATGCCACTGATCACACTGCCAACCAAACCCACCATCCACTTTTTAGAGCGTTTGACTGGAGGGGTTAAAAAGGCGACCTCTTCTTTCGCCTGTTCAGTATCCTCGCGCTGGTCTAAGTCATTGAGCATTTTATTGATCACGCTCATGAATAGGTCCCGCCCTGCAACCACCATAAAATGGCGGCCCCGACACTGCAACAGCCGAAGACCACGGCACCCACCAGTTTAGGTTCAAATGACTGGGTCACTGTGGCATCATCGGTATCGTTGATAGCCCCGTTCAAATGCTTTTTGTTGACTTCATTTTGACCTTTGCCATAACACAACATCAGTGCCTTGTGGCACAAAACATTGACCAAACGCGGGATCCCCCGGCTGGCTTTAGCCAGTACCTTGACCGCTCTGGCATTAAACAGCCGCCTCGGTTCATCAAAACCCGCCTTCATCAGTCGCCTGTCGACATACATATCAATTTCTTTGGGGGTAAGCGGCCTCAGCTTGTAGGCAAAAGAAATGCGCTGCCGCAGTTGTCGCAGCTCAGGCTTGGCCAGTCTGGCATCCAGCTCAAATTGGGCAAACAACACCACCTGCACCAGTTTTTTTTGTTCAGTTTCAAGGTTGGTGAACAAACGTAATGCTTCAAGGCTTTCAAAAGGCAATGCCTGAGCTTCATCAACAATCAACACCACAGATTTGCCTTCTTTGGCCAAACTTAACAGGTGCTTTTGCAATTTCTGCATTAACTGTTGTTGATCGACTTTATCTGAATGAGGCATCCCCAACTCACAGGCCAATGCCCATCTTAACTCTTCAGGCGATAAATAAGGGTCTGGGATATAGGCGGCAATAAAATTGTCGCCCAATTCATTGAGTAACTTTCGACAGATTAAGGTTTTTCCGGTACCCACCTCGCCTGTGACTTTGATAAACCCTTCACCCATTTTCAGCGCGGTTGTCAGCACTTGAAAGGCTTCGTGATGGCAGGGTAAGTCAACATAGAAGTTGGTATTGGGGGTTAACGTGAACGGCAATTCTTTCAGCCCAAAATGATTTAAATACATGGCTTATTCCTGCGCATACCAACGCTTTAGCAAGTCTGAAGACCGCTCAAGCTGTTGCTTCCACGTACCGGCACCCACAACGGTAGCTTTGACCAAAATAACCAATTCTTTTTTCCTTTCTACTTCACTTTTTTGGGTGAACAACTCACCAATAAAGGGGATATCGCTGAAAAACGGCGTTTTCGAATGGCTCTCAGTGAGGGTGGTTTGCATCAAACCACCGATGACCACGATTTCACCAGATTTTGCTCTGATGATGGTATCAGATTCACGAATATTACTCTTTGCCAGCGGTAACACAATGGTTTCACCACTGAGCCTGACGACTTTTTCTTGCTCTGAGGTTTCGGTAACCGAAGGATGAATGTGCAAAATCACCTCACCGTGTTCATTAATTTGGGGGGTAACATCAAGCGCAATCCCTGAAAAGAAAGGCGTCAAGGTCAACTCAGGCGTGGTAGTCGTCGCATTGCCTGTCGTGGTCGTCGTTGAGACATCGGTGACGAAATACTCGTCTTGCCCCACCTTTATAACCGCTTTTTGGTTGTTGGTTGCGGTTACGCGCGGACTCGACAGAATTTGCACGTTGCCCTGAGTTTCAAGCAGGCTAATCACCCCAGTGAAATCATCGTTTAGAAAACGGATGCTAGTCACACCACCCAGTGCAGCCGATATAGCGTTAGCCGCAGTACCAGCGGTATTATTGATGATAAAATCCGTGGTATTCAGATGACTAAATGCCTGTTGCCAATTAATACCTTGCTGATATTCATCACTCAATGACACTTCGACAATTTTTGTTTCGAGAATAACCTGACGTCGCAGGGTTTGCTCTGAACGCTGTAAAAACTCTTTCACAATCAATATTTCGTTAGGGTACGCTTTGACGGTGACCAGTCCGGTCATAGGGCTCACGATGACCATGCGGCCATCATTCGCGGGCTGTTGAGTGCCCCCACCACCTGTGTCGCCATTACTGCTGCTTTGTGTAACGGCTATCCCTAACATGGTTTGCAGTGTTGACTGCAAGTCTTGCCAAAAGTCGGTAGTGCTAGTGGTTTGGATATTTGAGCTACTCGATTGATTGCCGCCTTGTTGACCGCCATTCTGACCACTGCCCGTGTTACCACCATTATTATTGCCCGATTGCTGGTTGCCACCTTGATTATTGCCACCGCCGCCGTTTTGACCATTGCCACCACCTGCCGCCTGAGAAACGCCACCAGCATTGACCGTAACAGAGGAGCTGCCGTTACGGGTCAACATTAAATAGTCAACCGATAAAGTTTCAGTTCGCAATCCCGCAGACCTGACAGTCCAGATATTGCCTCTTTTGCGAATGTCGAAACCGTAAATTTCTCGCAAAACGTCAATAGTTTCTATCAAGGTAACGTCTTTTAAATCAAGGCTCACACTGCCCTTTACTTGGGGATGGACAATAACGCTGTATGGGGTGCCTTCAACTAGGCTGGCAAAAAAGGGGCGAACATCAACTCCCTGGGCCACCACATGAAAGTGCGGATCTTCGCTGATGAGGATACCACCACTGCTTTGGCCGGACAAAATATCGTCAATCACCATATCAGGCACTTCGAATGGCCTGTCAGCAGCTTCGCCTCTAGGATTTGGGTTCAATTCTTCCTGAATATCATCCAACACGACAGGACCGGTGGTTTGACAACCGGACAAGAAAAGGCAGATGATAACAATATTGATTAATGGTCTATTCATTAGTTATTTTAATATTCGCTTTGTACAGGGTCAGTGACAATTTTTCTCCATCTCTTTCCCCTGCCCCCAGTAATTCGGCTCCGTAAGGCACAATACCTGTTACCTTATATCCTTCGATTTCTTGACCAACCAAAACCAGCTGGTTGTTGATCACAGCAATTTTCCTGCCATTTCGCACTATAACACTTTGCAATATCAAAGACGTGGCTTTTTTTTCTTCTTTTTCGACCACTGAACCCACCAATCCACCGCCTCTGAGATTTAACAACGGCATGGTCGGATCTTGGACCACATCGGCAACACAAGTCAGGCTACTCAAGCCGACAAGCCCCACCAATAGCTGGCGCACAGGTTTATATGGCAATAAAACGTTCATTAGTACTTATCGTTGTAATTTCAATTTCGAGTTTGGCAGTGGGATAGATCTCTACCGTATAAGCGAATTTTTTCCAATAAAAACGCCAAGGCAAAGCTTCGATACGTTTCATGTATTTTTGTAAGTCAAAATAGCTACCTTTAATTGTCAATTGAATGCCATGCTGATAAATGGTGATATCGGTATTAGTCGGTACACCTTCAATATTGACTTTTTCTGCCTGTACTGCGGTAAAATTGGTCACTTTGATGTTGTTATCACTTTTTAATAATTCATTGAGGACATCACGCATTTTATGGGGCGAAATAAAGTTGGCCGTCAATTGGGCCAGCGTTCTATCCAAATCATCAATACTCGCTTGGGTATTTTTAATCGATACATTCACCGCGGTATTGGGATCTTTGTCCAGCGCCCCTTCGTACAAACCAATTTGGTCTTGGGTCGACTCAATCTGTATCGCCTGCGCTTTTATAGTGCTGTTGGCTTTGTTGATATCTTCAATCAACGGTGCAATACCATAAAAGGCACCAAGCCAAAAAATCAGTGCCAAGCCACCACCAAAAACAATCGCTTTTTCGCGCATCTGGAGCGCCGCGGTTTTATCACTTATTTTTTGCCAAGTTACTTTCATTACTGATCACCTGCTACTGATCACTTGCAAGAGCTTTGATGGCCGCAAGTTTCTCTTCTTCACTCAGCTCTTGTTTGGCCACGGTGTTAATTTCAAATGAGATCAGATCTTGTTTTTCGATCTTCAAATTCATTAATGCAAAAGACTTGCCAGAAAAGAAAGGACTTTGCTGTAATCCGTTAAGCCACTTAGGTACAGCCAGTGCATCGAGGGCAAAACCCTTCAAAAATACGCCTTCTTCATCAAAACGCATTTTGGTCACCCACAACTCGTTGCTGTGTAATCTGCCCAAATCGAGCATCACCTGAGAATATTTCTTTTCCTGCGGTATCGCATTGCCTTTAAGGTGCTGACTTAAAAAACGTTTACCGTTGAGTTCCTGCGATAGCCTGTCCAGTTTGGTCATCAACTGGGGTGATGGTTTATAATCAGCATGACGAGTCTCAAGTTGCGTCAATTCGACTTTAGAGACATCAAGCTCCAGCGTGCTCTGTTTCAAGGTTTCTGTTAACTCGGTATATTCCAAGTGTTGATATAAAAAAACCAACGAAACCAGCACTAAAGAACCCACCCAACAGCCAATCATCAGTGACAACGGCAGCTTTTCTTTGACCGGTCGCATTGACGGCAGATATAAGTTGACCCGGGTTTTATTCGCCATCTTGCGCTTCACCCATGTTCAAGTACTCCAAGGCACCGGCAAGGGCCGGATAAAACTGCTCTGAAAGTGAGGTGTCCAATACGGCGTTTTGATTGGTCAAAGTCATTATTTTGACTTCAATAGGAAAGTGTTGAGCAATTTGTTCGGCAATCAAGCTCTGGTGCTCAGTCGGCATAGCCAGCAGGATATGTTTAATCGGTGCCTGCTTGAGTTGGCTTTCAAAGTAATCCATCGAACGTTGGACTTCGAGGCTCAGTGAATCGGTCAATCCATCAACCAATTCTTCTGCGCTGTATTCGTGAATGCGGTTAAAACCCCGTAACTTGCGGGCAAAAAAGATTTGGTCTTTCTTCACTATCTGCAATGCCGCTTCTTCATTTTTTTGCTGAGACAACAACAAACAGGCAGAATCTTGAGCACCAATAATGTTACGGATCACCATTTCTTCAGGCACGATACCGTCAAGCTCAACTTTGTGTCTAATAAATACGTCAATCATCGGTTTGATGGTTTTAGCGCTGGTAACAATGACATTAAGCTTTTCACCCTGCATCGGGATTTTGGCGGGTAAATGAAAATAATCGGCAACCAAGTCTTCAGGTGCCACATTAACCAGATCTTTGACGGTCCAAGCCAGCGCGGCATTGAGTTCTTCATCGGGAATAGCGGGTTTATCAATCTGTAATAACTGATAGCGATTACCCGGTAAAATAAGACAGCAACTGGCTTCATTGAGTTGATGTTTTGCAATCAAGGCGGTGATGGTACTGCACCACTGCTCTTCTGAATCAATCTCAACCTCATCATGACTGATGTATTGCCAAACACCACCACTTAATTTCCCTTTGACCAAACGAACAAAATTGGCATGAACCGAGATCCCAACCCTGTAGGTTGCGCTTTTGGATCCGAATAATTGCATTAGTTTTGGAGGTAAAGTCAGCTTCATCAGTACGTTATATTATCGTTGTATAATCGTTATTATCGGTGTAGCAACCATTATCTCTGAAACCATGCAAGATACAAGTGATAAGTAGGATTAACGGGTTCAAAGCCACTATAGGCGCAGCTTAGGGGGGAATTATCGGCTTTTATAGCGGTTTGTATCTGTTTGAATCTGTTTGTATCCTCCTGTTCATCAACAGGGTAAGACAAGATGGATATCAATGACTTGGAGTGATCTGGTTAATAGACTCCAACGGTTCGGTAAAATAATGTCCCTGAGCACCGGCAACACCCAATTTTTGCAATGCAATCCACTCTCCTACCCTTTCTACGCCAAGTCCAAATATCAAAACATGCGTACCACTACACGCCCCTTGCAGGCTTTTAACGAACAGTTGATTTTCGGGCCTTGAGTCAATATTTTTAACCACACTGACATGTAATTTAAGATAATCAATCTCAAATTCTCTGATGTATTGAGTATTGAGTACATACAAACCAACGTGATCAACCAGTAACCTTGCGCCCACTTTATGCACTGCCCTAAAGAAATAGCGTAGGGCAGCCCCTTTATGAACCAAATGATATTCGCTGATCTCGATAATAATCCGACAAGCCGCCTTGGGGTACCGTTGTAGATAATCTAGGAGCCAGCGCTGAAACTCGGTATCGAGCAACGAATCGACATGTAAATTCAAACTACAGATATCGTGGGAGCTTTTCTCATACTGTAACAGCTTAATGGTTTTTTCGACCATCAGCTGATCAACCCTAGCCACCATGCCAAACTTTTGTGCCATCGGCAAAAATACCGCCGCACTGGCCAATTGACCGTTATCATTGCGCATTCTGGCCAAGATCTCGTGATGGTGGATGACACTGTTGTCAGTCAACATCACTGGTTGAAACAACAACACAAAGGCTTGCTGATTAATAGCCAAATCTAGTGACGTGCGCCACTTGACCGAACCTTTGGCCAAATCCTTAACGATGATGCCTTTGTCATACATAAACCAATTACTTGGCCCTTGTAATTGCGCCGCCCGCAGCGCCATATCGGCTTCAGCCAACACCTGATAAACCGTTTCACTGGGTTGAAAAACGGCCACGCCAATATGAAAGAAATGTTCGCGATCAACACATTCAGGCAAGGGGATGCGATTACATAAGCGGATCAGCCGGGACGCGACCTTTTCGGCTTCAACAATACTGATGTGGGGGATCAAAACGGCAAAGTCAAATTCTGAACGACGGGCAAATACCGCATTGGGGTGGTCTTCAAGGTACTTGTTAATCAGGGCAATAAAATAATTTAACAGTTCGAGCGCTTCTATTTTGCCAGCATCTACCTGAATGACATCCAATTCCCTGAGCTGAATCAAATAAACACAACCGCCACTGTTACTTTCAGTATCGGCCAAAAACGCTTCTATACGGTGGTCAAAATAAACCCGGTTACCTATGCCGGTTTCAGAATCCAAAAAGGCCTGAGAGCGAACAAATTTATCTACCTGAAATGACTGAACAACGGCTTGTTGCATCACTTCATCCATCGCCATTATCGCATCGGTGACAATCCAATCCCCTAATTCAAACTGTTCAATCTTTTGTTTTTCTGGGCTTTGCTTTAAATAATCCTTTGCCCAACGCTCAGTTTTAATAAGCCCTGCAAAGTGTTTGTCTAACCAAAGTTTGCCACAGCGATAGGTGAAAGAGGCTGAGCAACCAAACCACACATTGACCAACAAAAGTAAAACAAGGGAAAGTGTATCGGGGATGGTAAAAAGCAAGACATTAAGCACAAACCAAGCGCCAGCAACAGCGGCCAGCACATTACGTTTTACCGGGTTATTCATGAGATTATGGTACAAGGGATCAATCAAGCGATGCATTGTGGCTGCCTGCCAACGGATTTTAACTTTATTTATAAAGTGTAGTGGATTATTTTGATAAACCCATATGGGGCATACAAAAAACCCTGCATTAATACAGGGCTCTTACTATTCAAGAAGAAATAAATCAAACAGATAACAACTGATTTTTAGAACGGAATATCGTCATCAAAATCAATTGGCGGCTCAACGGGTGCTTGCTGAGGTTTAGCAAAACCACCTTGCGGCTGTGCTGGCTGCTGGGCCGGTTGGGCAGCTGGCTGAGCTGCCGGTTTGGCAAATCCGCCTTGCTGCTGTGCTGGCTGTTGCGCCGGTTGTGGTGGTTGGAAACCCCCTTGTTGCTGGGCCGGTTGTTGTGGTTGAAAACCACCTTGTTGCTGGGCAGGCTGTTGTGGTTGAAAACCACCTTGGGGCTGTGCTGGTTGTTGTGGTTGAAAACCACCTTGGGGTTGTGCTGATTGCTGTGGCTGAAAACCACCTTGTTGGCTTTGCTGGCCACCAGTATTTTGTTGAGCCGGACGATTGCCACCCATGGCCTGACCGCCCATTGGTGCACCTTGACCCTGGCCTTGACCACGGGAGTCTAACATTTGCATTTCGTTAGCTACAATTTCAGTGCTGTAAACATCTTGACCCTGTTGGTTTTGATATTTACGGGTTTGCAAACGGCCCTCTATAAATACTTTGGAGCCTTTACGCAAATACTCGCCACAAATTTCACCGAGACGACGAAAAGCAACAATACGGTGCCATTCTGTTTGCTCTTTCTGCTCACCCGTTTGCTTGTCTTTCCATGTTTCAGAGGTCGCCACAGTAAAATTAGAAACTGCATCTCCGTTTGGCAAATAACGCGTCTCAGGATCTTTACCCAAATTACCCAAAATAATAACTTTATTTACACCTTTTGACGCCATCTTCTGAAACTCCTCAATCTATATTTGACCCACGGTCTTAATGCGCGTCATTGTACTATAAGGTTGCTCGATGGTAAAACCATTAAACCGACTGTTTCACCGTTCTAAGACGCGATTGAAGCTAGAGCAAGCAAACTGGCAAATTAGACCATCAAAGCCTTGGCGGATTCAAGATCAAAGGTTTTGTCATCAACCTTAAGATAACAGCGGTTCTCTTCAAATACCACTGTCGCTTCAAGTACGCCAGGCAAGGTAACCAGCTTTTCGGCCAACACTTCGGCATGGTCTTCATCTTTGCAATTGATATTAATCGACACCGGTTTTGAACGCTTGGGCACCGACATGCCCCAAGCAACAAACAACCAAATCACGCCCATTGCAGCAGCGGTAATAAACACGACTCGGGGGTTAGACAAATCGACCACAACACCACCCAAAATCCCGCCCAAAAACGCCCCAAAAAACTGACTACTGGAATAAATGCCCATCGCTGAACCTTTATTACCCGGAGGCGTTATGCGCGAAACTAAAGCGGGTAAACTGGCTTCTAAATAATTAAAAGCAACGAAAAATAACAAGATAGCAGCGACAATTGCCGTGAGATTGTCAGCCCCAAAGAACAAACCCGCCAAGCTGATGATAAGACCAACAATCGCAGCGAGAAACACCTCTCGTTCTTTGGCTTTTTTCGAAGAGAAAATGATAAATGGCACCATCAAGAAAAACGAACCAATCAACACAGGAAAATACAGCGTCCAATGATCAATTGCAGCCATACCCGTTTTCATCAGCATCTGTGGCAACGACACAAATACGGCCGTCAACATCAGATGCAATATCATCACCCCCACGTCTAACCGAACAAGCTGTGGATGACGGGCGAGTTTGGATAACAGTGCAGGGATCGCAACAGTTTCTCCCCTTGGCGCCTTGTTAACCGCCGTAGGTACCAACGTAAAAACCACGACAATACCGGCTAATGCAAAAAGTGAAGTGATCCAGAACAGGCCAGACAGGCCGAACGATTCAGCCAACATAGGGCCAAATATCAGCGCCAGAGAAAACGACATGCCAATACACATACCAATCACAGCCATGACTTTGGGGCGTTGTTCTTCTCTAGTTAGGTCGGCGGCCAAAGCCAATACGGCACTAGCAATAGCGCCTGTGCCTTGAATGGCCCTGCCAAGAGTAACCATGTAAACAGATTCTGCCAATGCGGCAACCACACTGCCAATAGCAAATAAAATCAAGCCAATAACGATAATCGGGCGACGACCAAAGCGGTCAGACAACATCCCCATGGGGATCTGCAAAATTGCTTGGGTCAAACCATAAGCACCAATGGCGAGTCCAATCCAAATAGGAGAAAAGCCTTCAAGGTTTTCGCCGTAGATGGCAAAAACGGGCATCAGCATAAAGAGGCCGAGCATACGGAAGCCAAAAATAGCGGCAAGGGAAACCGCTGCTCTTTTTTCTAACGGGTTTAATCCGGATACAGACATAGAATAAAACGAAATAGTGTGACAGTTTTTTGTGCGGGCATACTATCACAACATCGCCTTTTAAGCAGTAATGGCACATAAATAAAATATCCGACTGTAAGCTTATACAGCAAGTAAAAATATGCGATAATCCCTCCTTTTGTACTCTCAAACAGTAGGCGAAATGGATAAGATAGAAGTCAGAGGGGCGCGCACCCATAATCTTAAAGATATCAGTCTGGACATCCCCAGAGACAAGTTAACAGTGATCACTGGATTATCAGGTTCAGGCAAATCCTCACTGGCATTTGATACCTTATATGCCGAAGGCCAACGGCGTTATGTCGAATCGCTGTCTGCTTATGCCCGCCAATTTCTGTCATTGATGGAAAAGCCAGACGTTGACCACATCGAAGGCTTGTCGCCCGCCATATCCATAGAGCAAAAATCGACTTCTCATAACCCGCGCTCAACCGTTGGCACCGTCACCGAAATATACGATTATTTGCGTTTGCTTTATGCCCGCGTTGGCGAACCCAGATGTCCAGAACACAACACTTTGCTGGCAGCACAAACGGTCAGCCAAATGGTCGACAAAGTACTAGAAATGCCCGAAGGCGAAAAGCTAATGCTTTTGGCCCCAGTTGTACAAGGCCGCAAAGGTGAACATACCAAGCTGCTCGACAACCTGGCCGCTCAAGGTTTCATCAGAGCAAGAATTGATGGCGAAGTCTGTGACCTGTCAGATCCACCTGAACTCGAATTGCACAAAAAGCATTATATCGATGTCGTAGTCGACCGCTTTAAAGTGAAGCCAGAGTTGCAATTAAGATTGGCCGAATCTTTCGAAACCACGTTGGAGTTATCCTCAGGTACCGCAGTGATTGCCTATATGGACGATAAAGACAAAAGTGAACTGATCTTCTCAGCTAATTTTGCCTGTCCAAGTTGTGGTTATAGCATGACAGAATTGGAACCTAGACTGTTCTCGTTCAATAATCCCGCCGGTGCCTGTGCCAGTTGTGACGGCTTGGGTGTGCGCCAATTTTTTGATGAAGACAGGATCATCACCAATAACGAACTAAGTCTAA